>NZ_JAYGJO010000004.1:0-271677 GCF_035013185.1 Acerihabitans sp. TG2 | reverse complement strand
TTACTCTAGTAAGTGATTCGGGTGAGCGCACGTAGCCAACGCATCCGCGGCTTGAAAGATGACGGATAACCCCCCTATAGCTTTCGAGTTGCGGACAGGCGGCAAGTAAGCGAACCCCGATGAGCTTACTCTAGTAAGTGATTCGGGTGAGCGCACGTAGCCAACGCATCCGCGGCTTGAAAGATGACGGGGGATTTAAGAGGAAATCATGCCGGACTACTACCAGATCGACACCCTTGATCGCGCGATTTTACAGGCCTTAATGGCCAATGCCCGTACCGCCTATGCTGAATTGGCCAAGCAGCTCATGGTCAGTGCTGGCACCATTCATGTGCGGGTGGAGAAAATGAAACAGGCGGGTATCATCACCGGTGCACGGGTGGACGTCAGCGCCAAGCATCTCGGGTACGACGTGTGTTGTTTTATCGGTATCATATTGAAAAGTGCCAAGGATTATCCTTCAACATTAAAAAGACTCGATGCGTTGGAAGAAGTGGTGGAAGCCTATTACACCACCGGCCACTACAGCATATTTATTAAAGTCATGTGCCGGTCGATCGATGCCTTGCAAGAGGTACTTATCAACAAGATCCAAACTATTGATGAAATCCAGTCAACTGAGACTCTGATCTCGCTGCAAAACCCCATTAGCCGGACGATCGTTCCTTAACCATGATTTATTATCCCCTTATTATCCACAGGTAGATCCCAGGCGGTACACAGCGTACAATATCCGCTCTTTATTAAGACGGAACTATTATGACCGACGTAACGATCATCAGCGGTAGTACCCTGGGCAGTGCTGAATATGTGGCGGAACATCTTGCCGGTATCATTGAACAGCAGGGGCATACGGCCAATGTGTTGCACGGTCCCGAGCTTGAAGAACTCACATTAACGGGTGTTTGGCTGATCGTATCGTCAACTCATGGCGCAGGCGATCTTCCGGATAATTTGCAGCCGTTGTTTGAACAAATTAAAGAAAAAGATGCTTCGCTTGTCGATGTTAAATACGGTGCTATTGGCATCGGCAGCAGTGAATACGACACCTTTTGCGGTGCTATCGACACTATCGATCGTGAAATGATCGGCCATAGGGCTATCAGGATCGGATCGATGATCAAGATCGATATCACGCAGCATGAAATTCCCGAGGATCCAGCAGAAGAATGGGTTAAAACCTGGATCGCTTTACTCTAAATTGTAAAAAGATCTGTTTTTTTCTGTGGATAACTATGCTTAAAACCCGCCTATAACCGGTATTTATCCACTGTATAACTATGCCTATTTTTTAATCAGTGGATAAGTACCGATCTTGATCCCAGCTTATACCGTTTGGGATCACCGATCATTCACAGCAAATGATCGTTGCTAACGATCTGTTTTAGCAAATGAAAAAAGGCTTATCCACAGAAGATCGCGATCATAGTAGTAGATATAATAAAGAGATCTTTAAATAAAAAGATCTTTCTTTAATTACGGACGGATCCTCAGGGCTTGTTTCAATGCAAAAGTTGAGTAGAATCCACTTTCCCAAACGGCCTTGACGATCTTTCGCCCCAAGCGAGGTTTATTTAATATGTTCTATCCCGATCAATTTGACGTCATAATTATTGGTGGCGGCCATGCCGGTACAGAAGCGGCTATGGCGTCAGCTCGTATGGGATGTAAGACCCTGTTGTTGACGCATAATATTGATACGCTTGGACAAATGTCTTGTAATCCAGCCATTGGTGGGATCGGTAAAGGCCATTTGGTCAAAGAAATTGATGCCATGGGCGGTCTTATGGCCACGGCCATTGACCAAGCGGGTATTCAGTTTAGGATACTAAACGCGAGCAAAGGTCCGGCAGTGCGCGCCACTCGCGCCCAAGCGGATCGTTTGCTTTATCGTCTGGCCATCAGAACCGCGCTGGAGAATCAACCTAACCTGATGATCTTCCAACAGGCGGTTGAGGATCTGATTGTTGAAAACGATCGTGTCGTTGGCGCGCTGACCCAAATGGGGTTGAAATTCCGGGCGAAGTCGGTGGTATTGACCGTGGGGACTTTTCTTGATGGAAAGATCCATATCGGTATGGATAACTACAGTGGTGGTCGTGCTGGCGATCCGCCGTCAATCTCCTTGTCCAAGCGGTTGCGTGAATTGCCTTTTCGTGTCAAGCGCCTCAAGACCGGCACACCACCGCGTTTGGATGCCAGGACTATCGATTTTAGCCAATTAGCCACTCAACAAGGCGATGTTCCCCTGCCGGTATTCTCGTTCATGGGGTCGGTTGATCAGCACCCACGTCAGGTACCGTGTTATATCACTTACACTAACGAAAAAACCCATGAGGTGATTCGCCAGAATCTTGATCGTAGCCCGATGTACACCGGCGTAATTGAGGGCGTGGGACCACGTTATTGCCCTTCAATTGAAGATAAGGTGATGCGTTTTGCCGATCGAGATTCCCACCAGATCTTCCTGGAACCGGAAGGACTGACCAGCAATGAAGTCTATCCGAACGGTATTTCCACCAGTCTACCTTTCGATGTGCAGATGAAAATCGTCCATTCGATGAAAGGTCTGGAAAATGCCAATATTATTCGACCTGGTTATGCCATCGAGTATGATTTTTTCGATCCGCGGGATCTTAAACTTACCCTGGAAAGTAAATTGATTGCCGGGTTATTCTTTGCTGGTCAGATAAATGGCACCACCGGCTATGAAGAAGCTGCCGCCCAGGGAATGCTGGCGGGTATCAACGCCGGTCGACTGACTAAAGAGCTTGATGGGTGGACTCCGCGTCGCGATCAGGCCTATCTGGGCGTACTGGTAGATGACCTCTGTACCTTGGGAACCAAGGAACCCTACCGCATGTTCACTTCACGGGCCGAGTATCGGCTGTTATTGCGGGAAGACAATGCAGATTTGCGGCTTACGCAAACCGCGCGCGAACTGGGATTGGTGGATGATCAACGTTGGGTGCATTTTTGCACAAAACTGGAAAGTATTGAGCGTGAACGTCAGCGTTTACGCGACGTCTGGGTCAATCCACGTACCGAAAATGTGGATCAGGTCAACCAGTTATTGAAAGCACCGTTATCGCGTGAGGCCAGCGGCGAAGAGCTGCTGCGCCGTCCCGAAATGACCTATGAGATACTGACTGAATTACCCGCTTTTTCTCCCCCCTTGTCGGATCCGCACGCGGCTGAACAAGTGGAAATCCAGATCAAGTATGAAGGTTATATCACCCGTCAACAGGGAGAGATTGACCGGCAGTTGCGTAACGAAAATACACTTTTGCCCTTTGATCTGAACTATCTGCAGGTGGCTGGATTGTCCAATGAAGTGATCGCCAAGCTCAACGATCATAAGCCTAATTCCATTGGACAGGCGGCTCGGATTTCAGGCGTTACGCCGGCAGCCATATCAATTCTGCTGGTCTGGTTGAAAAAACAGGGGCTGTTGCGTCGAAGCGCTTGATGACCAGGGATAAAGTCGATGCCGCCGGTTTCCCCGGCGGCTTTGTTTTTTGTTATGTATAAGAATGAGTGACAACATGCTGGCTAAACTGGAATCACTACTCATAGAAGCGGGCATTACGCTGACCGATCGACAGAAACAACAGTTGGTGTTGTATGTCGATCTGCTGAACAAGTGGAATAAAACCTATAACTTAACGTCGGTACGTGAACCAGCACAAATGTTGGTTCGCCATATCATGGACAGCATTGTGGTGGAGCCGCATTTGCGCGGGCTTAACTTTATCGATGTTGGTACTGGCGCGGGATTGCCGGGCATACCGCTGGCTATTGTGCGCCCCGATTCTCATTTTACCTTGTTGGACAGCCTGGGAAAACGAATCAGGTTTCTACGCCAGGCGCAGCAAGAGCTAGGTTTGAGTAATATCGAACCGATACAGGCCCGGGTGGAGGATTACCTGCCGCGGGTGCCTTTTGATGGTGTCATCAGCCGAGCCTTTGCATCGATAAACGATATGCTGTCTTGGTGCCATCACTTGCCCGCATCGGGTGAGGGACGTTTCTATGCGCTTAAAGGCACGGTTCCCGAAGAAGAACTTGCCAGCCTGCCGGCGCAGTATCAGATAGAATCGGTGGTTACGTTAACCGTTCCCCAATTGCGCGGGGAGCGTCACTTAGTGGTCATCCGGCTAGGTTAAAATTGTTTTTTATCAATAAAAGATTGAATAGAATAACAGTGTTTTTTGCATGAAATATTAATTTTAGTAGATCGTTATTTTAAATATCGTTTACTAAAATTTTACATTTCATTATCATATCATCTTGGTAGTAATTTAGTTCAATACCTAATAATAACCATGTAAAATATATATGTCCAAACATGTCAATGATATTAGCTGCCCGGTTTTAGAAAAATAAATTCACCTTCCAGTCGTTAGGCATCGTGAAGGGAATATAAGCCCTGTTTTGGTTAATAAAATATATAACTATTTGTTTTTTAAGTTAATTAATTAAAAAGATATCCTCATGGAAGAAAAATATATCCAGCAAAATTAACATTACACACGTACTTAATGTGATCTGGAGCACAGTTTCATAGGCAATAATTGCTCAAGCAGTATAAAGTTATGCATGGTATGATTCCCGCGCATTTTGAGGAAAGTAGACAAAAACGTAGGGATTTAAATTATTGTTCACCTTTTCGCTACTTATGCATTGAATTCGTAGTGTCTACCCGTATAATTTGCACGTTTTTCGTTACTTGACTCATGGTGATAAAGGCAGTTTTATACACCTTCAGTCTGACCAGCACGAGTAGGGGGAAGTGAACGTATGTCCTTATCCCTATATAGTGGGAAAATTGTTGGTAAATTATTGTTTTTCCAACTAATAGTCTGGCTTGTACTAAGCGTGTGTTTCGCTTTTGGCAAACCAGGTTGGGGTTTTTCTGCTGCGTGCGGAGGCTTGGCCGCTTGGCTGCCGAATGTGTTGTTTGTCCTTTTTACCTGGTGTCATCAGGTTAACGTTCCGGCGGCGGGGCGAGTTGCTTGGTCTTTTGCCATAGGAGAAGCGCTCAAGGTAGTCGTTACTATAGCGTTGCTAATAGTTGCGCTTGGGATGTTCAGGGCAGCGTTTGTTCCACTGGGCCTGACCTATTTATCGGTGCTGATTGTGCAGATATTGGCACCGGCCGTAATTAACAACAAAGGGTAAGAGGCATCATGTCTGCATCAGGAGAAATCTCTACTCCACAGGAATACATAGGCCATCATCTGAATAACCTTCAGTTGAACCTGCGTACTTTTGAACTGGTTAATCCCCACGACGGCCCGGCAACTTTCTGGACGCTGAACATTGACTCCATGTTCTTTTCCGTGCTGCTCGGCGTGATTTTCATCGCGATTTTTGGTCGCGTGGCCAAACATGCCACCAGCGGCGTCCCCGGTAAATTGCAAACTGCAGTTGAATTGATTATTGGGTTTGTTGACGGTAGCGTGCGAGACATGTTCCACGGCAAAAGCAAGTTAATCGCCCCTTTGGCGTTAACCATCTTCGTCTGGGTTTTCTTCATGAACCTGATGGATTTGCTGCCAATCGATTTGCTGCCTACTATTGCTGAGCGTTATCTTGGTTTGCCGGCGCTGCGTGTCGTTCCTTCGGCCGATGTGAACATCACCATATCCATGGCATTGGGCGTGTTTATCTTGATTCTGATTTACAGTATCCGGATGAAAGGCATTGGTGGTTTTGTTAAAGAACTCACCATGCAACCGTTTAATCATTGGGCTTTTATCCCTATAAACCTGATTCTCGAAGGCGTGAGTTTACTGTCTAAACCGGTATCTTTAGGCCTTCGGTTGTTCGGCAATATGTATGCGGGTGAGTTGATCTTCATTCTGATTGCCGGTCTGTTACCGTGGTGGTCTCAGTGGATTCTGAATGTGCCCTGGGCCATTTTCCATATACTGATCATTACGTTGCAAGCCTTTATCTTTATGGTGCTGACGATTGTCTATCTTGCGATGGCGTCCGAGGAACACTGATTTTTTTACAATACTGTTGCGTTTAATCTGAAACAAACTGGAGACTGTCATGGAAAACCTGAATCTCGATCTGCTGTACATGGCTGCCGCTGTGATGATGGGTCTGGCGGCAATCGGTGCTGCGATCGGTATCGGCATCCTGGGTGGCAAATTTTTGGAAGGTGCAGCGCGTCAGCCGGATCTGATCCCACTGCTGCGTACTCAGTTCTTTATCGTTATGGGCCTGGTTGACGCCATCCCCATGATCGCTGTGGGGCTGGGACTGTACGTGATGTTTGCCGTAGCGTAGTGTGTACACTGCGTGAAATTAATACGACATCAAACCGTTAACTTTATAAGAGGCATTGTGCTGTGAATCTTAACGCAACAATCCTCGGCCAGGCCATCGCGTTCATCCTGTTTGTCCTGTTCTGCATGAAATATATATGGCCGCCGCTTATCGCAGCCATAGAGAAGCGTCAGAAAGAAATTGCTGATGGCCTCGCTTCTGCGGATCTGGCTAAAAAAGAGGTGGACATAGCGCAAGCCAATGCGAGCGATCAACTGAAAAAAGCCAGAGCCGAAGCCCAGGTAATCATCGAGCAAGCCAATAAGCGCAAAACTCAGATTGTGGACGAAGCAAAGGCAGAAGCGGAAGACGAACGCAACAAAATCGTAGCGCAGGCTCAGGCTGAAATTTTGGCTGAAACCAAACGGGCTCGTGAAGAGCTACGTAAGCAAGTCGCGCTGCTGGCTTTTGCCGGTGCCGAGAAGATTATTGAACGTTCCGTGGATGAAGCTGCCAACAGCGACATCGTTGATAAACTGGTCGCTGAACTGTAAGGAGGGAGGGGCTGATGTCTGAATTAGTTACTGTAGCTCGCCCCTACGCCAAAGCAGCTTTTGACTTTGCCGTCGAGCACAAAAGCGTTGAACAGTGGCAAGCTATGTTGTCATTCACCGCCGAGGTTAGCCGCAACGATCAGATGGCTGAACTGTTATCCGGTGCGATTGCACCAGAAACACTGTCCGAGACGTTTATCGCGGTGTGCGGCGATCAACTCGACCAGGCGGGCCAAAATCTTATTAAGGTCATGGCCGAAAATGGACGTTTGGCAGTATTGCCTGACGTGCTGGAACAATTTATTCATTTGCGCGCCGCGCAGGAATCAACTGTGGAAGTGGATGTCATTTCCTCCAGCACACTGAAAGATGAGCAACTGGCGAAAATTGCTGCCGCGATGGAAAAACGTCTGTCACGCAAAGTTAAGCTGAATTGCAAAATTGATAAGTCTGTCATAGCCGGCGTCGTTATTCGTGCGGGCGATATGGTGATTGATGGCAGCGTACGTGGCCGTCTCGATCGTCTGTCAGACGTATTGCAGTCTTAAGGGGACTGGAGCATGCAACTGAATTCCACCGAAATCAGCGAACTGATCAAGCAGCGCATTGCTCAGTTCAATGTAGTGAGCGAAGCTCACAATGAAGGTACTATCGTCTCCGTGAGTGACGGTATTATCCGTATTCATGGCCTGGCCGAAGTTATGCAGGGCGAGATGATCGCTCTGACGGGCAACCGTTTCGCTATCGCCCTCAACCTGGAACGCGACTCTGTCGGCGCCGTGGTGATGGGGCCATACGAAGATCTGGCCGAAGGCATGAAAGTCAAATGTACCGGCCGTATTTTGCAGGTACCGGTGGGTCGTGGTCTGTTGGGCCGTGTGCTCAATACGCTGGGCGAACCTATCGATGGTAAAGGTCCGGTCGAACATGATGGCTTTGCCGCCGTTGAAGCGATTGCACCTGGTGTTATCGAACGTCAATCGGTGGATGAGCCGGTTCAGACGGGTTATAAATCCGTCGATGCCATGATTCCTATCGGCCGTGGTCAGCGTGAGCTGATCATCGGTGACCGTCAGACCGGCAAATCAGCTCTGGCAATTGATGCCATTATTAACCAGCGCGAATCCGGCATTAAATGCGTTTATGTCGCTATCGGTCAGAAAGCGTCTACCGTTGCCAACGTAGTGCGTAAACTCGAAGAGCATGGTGCCCTGGCGAATACCATCGTCGTCGTTGCTACCGCATCCGAATCCGCTGCGTTGCAATATCTGTCTCCGTATTCAGGTTGCGCAATGGGCGAGTATTTCCGCGACCGCGGCGAAGACGCGCTGATCATCTATGATGATTTGTCCAAGCAAGCGGTAGCCTATCGCCAAATCTCCCTGCTGCTTCGTCGTCCGCCAGGACGTGAGGCTTATCCTGGGGATGTGTTCTATCTTCACTCCCGTTTGCTCGAACGTGCATCGCGTGTTAATGCGGACTACGTTGAGGCATTCACCAAGGGTGAAGTTAAGGGCAAAACTGGCTCGTTGACCGCATTACCGATCATCGAAACCCAGGCGGGCGACGTTTCGGCGTTTGTTCCAACCAACGTGATTTCCATCACCGATGGTCAGATTTTCCTGGAATCAAGCCTGTTCAACGCCGGTATACGTCCTGCCGTCAACCCCGGTATATCAGTTTCTCGTGTGGGCGGTGCAGCTCAGACGAAGATCATGAAAAAACTGTCGGGCGGTATTCGTACGGCGTTGGCTCAGTATCGTGAGCTGGCCGCATTTTCCCAGTTCGCTTCCGATTTGGATGAATCAACCCGCAAACAATTGAATCATGGTCAGAAAGTGACTGAATTGTTGAAACAAAAACAGTATGCGCCAATGTCTGTGGCACAGCAGTCTTTGGTTTTGTTCGCTGCGGAACGTGGTTATCTTCAAGATGTCGAACTGGCGAAAGTCGGTGATTTCGAAGCTGCGCTTCAAGCGTATGTCGACCGCGAAGAAGGTGATTTTATGCTCCAAATCAACCAGACCGGCGCTTATAACGATGAGATTGAGGCTAAGCTGAAAGCTATTCTCGATAACTTCAAGGCAACCCAGTCCTGGTAACGCGCTATGGCCTGCTTCGGCAGGCCATAAAGCAATGAGGAGAAGCAGAGATGGCCAGCGCCAAAGAAATACGTACTAAGATCGCCAGCGTGCAAAACACGCAGAAGATCACCAAAGCGATGGAGATGGTTGCCGCATCCAAAATGCGCAAATCGCAGGAGCGTATGGCGGCCAGCCGTCCTTATGCGGAAACAATGCGTAAGGTCATTGGTCACCTTGCTTTGGGAAATCTGGAATATAAACATCCCTACCTGGAAGAGCGTGATGTTAAGCGCGTTGGGTATCTGGTGGTGTCCACTGACCGTGGTCTGGCTGGCGGCCTGAACATTAACCTGTTCAAGAAAGTGCTGACGGATATGAAGGGGTGGAGTGAGAAAGGCGTTGAAGCAGAATTGGCGCTGATTGGCTCCAAGGCGGTTTCCTTCTTTAATGCCGTTGGCGCTAAAGTGGTTGCCCAGGTCACGGGCATGGGCGATAACCCCACGCTGTCAGAACTGATTGGGCCGGTTAAAGTCATGCTGCAAGCTTATGATGAAGGCCGCCTGGACAAGCTCTATATTGTCAGCAATAAATTCATTAATACCATGTCTCAGGTACCACAACTGCTGCAGATCCTGCCGCTACCCGCAGCGGAAGACGGTGAGGAACTGAAGGAAAAAACCTGGGATTATCTGTATGAACCTGATCCTAAGGCGCTGCTCGATACGTTGTTGCGTCGTTATGTGGAATCACAGGTTTATCAGGGCGTTGTTGAAAACCTGGCCAGCGAACAGGCCGCGCGAATGGTAGCGATGAAAGCCGCAACGGATAACGGTGGCAACCTGATTAAAGAGTTGCAACTTGTTTACAATAAGGCTCGTCAATTCAGCATCACTCAGGAACTCACCGAGATCGTTTCGGGAGCCGCCGCGGTTTAGGTTAGGGTTACGAATTACGTAGAGGATTCAAGATGGCTACTGGAAATGTTATCCAGGTTATCGGCGCCGTGGTTGACGTCGAGTTCCCGCAAGATGCTGTACCAAAAGTGTACAATGCCCTTGAAGTGAAAAACGGCGCCACCACATTGGTGCTGGAAGTAGAACAGCAGTTAGGCGGCGGCGTTGTCCGTTGCATCGCCATGGGCTCGTCAGACGGTCTGCGTCGTGGTCTGGAAGTGACCAATCTGGAACGTTCAATTGAAGTGCCGGTGGGCAAAGCCACACTGGGACGTATCATGAACGTGCTGGGCGAACCGGTTGATATGAAAGGCGATATCGGCGAAGAAGTGCGGTGGTCAATCCATCGTCCTGCACCGAGCTACGAGGATCTGTCTAGTTCGCAGGAATTGCTGGAAACAGGCATCAAGGTTATCGACCTGATGTGCCCGTTTGCCAAAGGCGGTAAGGTTGGCCTGTTCGGCGGCGCCGGTGTGGGCAAAACCGTCAATATGATGGAGCTTATCCGTAATATCGCGATTGAACACTCTGGTTATTCGGTATTTGCCGGCGTGGGCGAACGTACCCGTGAAGGGAACGACTTCTACCACGAAATGACCGATTCGAACGTTATCGACAAAGTATCGTTGGTATACGGTCAGATGAACGAGCCGCCGGGAAACCGTCTGCGTGTGGCACTGACCGGCTTGACCATGGCGGAAAAATTCCGTGATGAAGGCCGCGACGTACTGCTGTTCATTGATAATATCTACCGTTACACCCTGGCCGGGACCGAAGTGTCCGCACTGTTGGGCCGCATGCCTTCAGCGGTAGGTTACCAGCCGACACTGGCGGAAGAAATGGGCGTGTTGCAAGAACGTATCACGTCTACCAAAACCGGTTCTATCACCTCGGTACAGGCCGTTTATGTACCTGCGGATGACTTAACCGATCCGTCGCCGGCAACCACGTTTGCCCACCTTGACGCCACTGTGGTATTGAGCCGCCAAATCGCATCTTTGGGTATCTACCCGGCGGTTGACCCACTCGATTCCACCAGCCGTCAGCTGGACCCTCTGGTTGTGGGACAGGAACATTACGATGTAGCCCGCGGTGTGCAGTCGATCCTTCAGCGTTATCAAGAACTGAAAGACATCATCGCCATCCTGGGTATGGACGAATTGTCCGAAGACGACAAACTGGTCGTCTCCCGTGCACGTAAAATCCAGCGCTTCTTGTCTCAACCATTCTTTGTTGCTGAAGTATTTACCGGTTCGCCGGGTAAATATGTGTCCTTGAAAGACACGATTCGTGGCTTTAAAGGCATCATGGACGGTGAATATGATCACCTGCCAGAGCAGGCGTTTTATATGGTCGGTTCCATTGATGAAGCAGTGGAAAAAGGCAAGAAACTGTAACGCTGTGAGAGGAGGGTGACATGGCTGCAAACACTTACCATCTGGATGTCGTCAGCGCGGAACATAAGATGTTTTCCGGGCTGGTGGAAAAAATCCAGGTGACGGGAAGCGAAGGCGAGCTGGGGATTTATCCCGGTCATGCCCCGCTACTCACTGCCATTAAGCCCGGTATGGTGCGTATCGTTAAAGAGCACAACGAGGAAGAGTATATCTACCTGTCCGGTGGAATTCTTGAAGTGCAGCCTAGTACCGTAACCGTGCTGGCCGATACCGCCATTCGTGGCAAAGATCTTGATGAAGCGCGGGCAATGGAATCCAAGCGTATGGCGGAAGAGCGAATTAATAGTTCACACGGCGATGTGGATTTTGCTCAAGCGTCAGCTGAACTTTCCAGGGCAATCGCTAAATTGCGGGTCATTGAATTGACTAGAAAAGCAATGTAGCTAAGCGCTTACGTTCTAAAAACCAGTCCCTGCGGACTGGTTTTTTTATTTTCCAATCCCCCTATTTACGCGTAATCCCTGGTCATTAATACCCTCTTATTTTTTTTCCTAAAATAAGTATTCCTATAGTCGAGCGCTAAAGCGGCACTTTTGCGGTGAAATTGCTGCATTTTCCTACTGGAGTTACCCCGTTTCTCTTAATCAGCCTCTTTCGAGGTAGAATGGACGCAGCTTCAGGTGTTATGCGGGCATATCGTGTTTTTCAGCCCAAAATATGTGGTAATCCCTGCTATGAACGGGTTTACTTTCGACTATTGAATTTGATTCATCAGGATAGTTATGTCGAATCGATTAATGAGCGTAGTGATTCTTGCCGCCGGCAGGGGGACTCGCATGTATTCCGATTTGCCCAAAGTATTGCATCCCCTGGCGGGTAAACCGCTGGTTCAGCATGTTATCGATGCCGCTGATGCGTTGGGCGCCGCACAAATCCACATGGTCTATGGCCATGGCGGTGATTTACTCCAGCAACAATTAGCCAGTGGCGGTTCGCGCTTGAACTGGGTATTACAGGCTGAACAGCTGGGTACAGGCCATGCCATGCAACAGGCTGCACCTTTCTTCAACGATGAAGAAGATGTGTTGATGCTATACGGCGACGTGCCGCTGATAACGCCCGCTACCCTTGAACGGTTGATGGCGGCTAAACCGGCCGGCGGTATCGGACTGCTGACGGTTTGCCTGCAAGATCCTACAGGTTACGGCCGTATCGTGCGTGAGCAGGGCCAGGTAGCCGGTATCGTTGAGCAGAAAGATGCATCGGCGGAACAACTGCTGATACAGGAAATCAATACCGGGATCCTGGTCGCTAACGGAGGCGACCTCAAGCGCTGGTTAAGCCGACTCGATAATCAGAATGCCCAGGGTGAGTATTATATTACCGATATCATCGCCATGGCGTGGCGGGAAGGGCGACGAATCAATACCGTTAACCCGGAGCGGATTACCGAGGTGGACGGGGTGAACAATCGCTTGCAGTTAGCCTCCCTGGAACGCGCTTACCAATGTCAGCAGGCGGAAAAATTGTTATTGGCTGGGGTCATGCTGCTTGACCCGTCGCGTTTTGATTTACGTGGCGAATTGCTGCACGGTCGGGACGTCACTGTTGATACCAACGTTATTATCGAAGGTCGGGTGTCCTTGGGTGATCATGTTGTTATCGGTACCGGCTGCGTGCTCAAGGACTGCGACATTGGTGATAACGTCGTGGTGAGTCCTTATACGATCATTGAACACTCAGTCCTGCGGGCTGACGTTACCGTGGGGCCTTTCGCCCGCCTACGTCCTGGTTCTGAGCTGGAACAGGGCGCACATGTTGGCAACTTTGTTGAAATGAAAAAGGCACGCCTTGGCCAAGGATCAAAAGCGGGTCATCTTAGTTATCTCGGTGATGCGCAGATTGGTGCGGGAGTGAATATCGGCGCGGGTACCATCACCTGTAATTATGACGGTGCCAATAAGCACCAAACCATCATTGGTGATGATGTTTTTGTCGGTTCCGACACTCAGCTGGTGGCACCGGTTACGGTGGGTAACGGCGCCACTATCGGTGCAGGTACCACGGTTACCCGAAACGTGGCGGCACATGAACTGGTACTGAGCCGGGTACGGCAAAATAATATTGTCGGTTGGCAACGACCGGTAAAAAAAACCTCGGAAAGCTGACCTGAGACCTTGGCATTACCCGGCAGGATCAGGTGATGCCTTATACTCAAGGCTTTTGTTGTGTGGGCATCAACGGGCGAATCGGCTGGGATTTTCGCCCTGTTTTGTCAGCCATTTTCGGTGAGAGTGGCTGACAAAACATAATAATCCCTGGTTCTACAGGCTCGGGGAAACCGGGAAATAACCGGTATCTGTCAGGTCAAAGACATCGTAACGGCTTTTCATGGCCGTTCATTTAGGAAAATAACACAGATGTGTGGAATAGTAGGCGCGGTAGCGCAACGTGATATTGCGGAAATCTTGTTAGAGGGATTACGCCGGCTCGAGTATCGGGGTTATGACTCCGCCGGTTTGGCGGTGGTTGATAATGAAGGCCATCTGCATCGTGTGCGGCGGGTGGGTAAAGTCAGCGAGTTATCCCAGGCGGTGGCCAAGCATCCGCTGTCCGGGGGGACCGGGATTGCCCATACCCGCTGGGCGACCCATGGTGAACCCTCCGAAATCAATGCCCATCCCCATGTTTCTGACCATATTGTCGTGGTGCATAATGGTATCATTGAAAATCATGAGCCCTTGCGTAAGATCTTGATTGAGCGCGGGTATCATTTTGTGTCCGAAACGGATACTGAAGTGATCGCCCATCTGGTCCATTGGGAACAGCGTCAGGCTGGTGGCACGTTGGTGGACGTCATTATGCGGGTGATTCCACAACTGCGCGGCGCTTACGGCACGGTGATCATGGACAGCAACAAGCCTGACGTGCTGGTGGCGGCCCGTTCGGGGAGTCCCCTGGTCATCGGCCTGGGCGTAGGTGAAAACTTCCTGGCGTCCGATCAGCTGGCGCTACTGCCGGTTACCCGGCGGTTTATGTTTTTGGAAGAAGGTGACGTTGCCGAACTGTCTCGCAGCCGGGTGCGTGTCTGGGATACCAACGGTCATCCGGTTGAACGGGCGGAAATTGAGTCGCAGGTGACCTATGATGCCGGCGATAAAGGTGTGTATCGCCACTACATGCAAAAAGAGATCTTCGAACAACCCCAGGCCATTAAAAATACCTTGGAAGGCCGGTTCAAACATGGCGAAATTACCTTACCCGAGCTGGGTGAAGGTGGTGATCGGCTGTTGTCCCAGGTACAGCATGTACAAATTATTGCCTGCGGTACCTCTTATCATTCAGCTATGGTGTCCAAATACTGGTTTGAAGCGCTGGCCGGCGTTCCCTGCGATGTGGAAATCGCCTCGGAATTTCGCTATCGTAAATCCGCTGTGCGGGCCGGCAGTCTGCTGATTACCCTGTCGCAGTCTGGTGAAACCGCCGATACGCTGGCGGCGCTGCGCTTGACCAAAACGTTGGGATACTTGGGTTCACTGGCGATATGTAATGTTGCCGGTTCGTCGTTGGTGCGTGAATCCGACTTGGCCTTGATGACCCGTGCCGGGACCGAAATTGGTGTGGCATCGACCAAGGCTTTTACCACCCAGTTAACGGTGCTGTTAATGCTGGTGGCGAGAATCGGTCGCCTGCGTGGCATGGCGGTGGATATTGAACGGGATATTGTGCACGCGCTGCAAGCATTACCCGCCCGCATTGAGCAGATGTTGGCGTTGGATAAGCCGATTGAACAATTGGCCGCAGATTTCATGGATAAACACCATGCATTATTCCTGGGCCGAGGCGATCTGTATCCCATTGCTATGGAGGGGGCGCTCAAGCTAAAGGAAATCTCCTATATTCATGCCGAGGCTTATGCGGCGGGAGAACTGAAACACGGCCCGTTGGCGTTGATCGATGCCGATATGCCGGTGATCGTTATCGCGCCTAATAACGACCTGCTGGAGAAGCTCAAATCCAATATTGAAGAAGTGCGCGCCCGTGGCGGGTTACTTTATGTCTTCGCTGAGGATAATGCCGGTTTTACCGACAGCGAAAGTATGAAGATTATCCCTTTGCCCCACGTAGAAGATATTGTTGCGCCCATTTTCTACACCGTGCCGCTGCAATTATTGGCCTATCACATTGCGCTGATTAAAGGCACGGATGTCGATCAGCCGAGGAATCTGGCGAAATCGGTGACGGTGGAGTGAGGCTATTGATGGCGCACCCTAAGCGGGTATGTGCCTTCTATGCTGGATTTAACGGGTATAGGCAATAGTAGGTATTGATAAATAGAACCGCCCTTATGATGATTTTAAACATTATTAGGGCGGTTTTTTAATGACAAATTAATAGTGTTCCCGGCGGTGTAAGGGTTGTTGTTTCAGATACGGCGAAGTAATAACAATCCACAGCCAAAAGCCCTTGCCTTACCAACCCCTTTTTCATTCGTAGTGATCAGGCGTTCAGGATCAACCACTGTTAACTGTCAACATCACTGGGGCTACATCAAAGCCAATTCCCCATGATGCAGCTCGCGTAGCATCGCAGAGCCAATTTATGGCTGCGGCCTTCATCACTTTGGCTTTTTCGCCTAAATAGGTATTTAGGGGTTACGCGCCGGGAAACGCATGGCCGCTATCCTGAGCCTGCTGGAAACCGCCAAACGCAACGGCCACGATCCTTATCTTTGGCTGCGGGACGTATTAACCCGCTTCCCACCTGGCCCAACAGCCGAATTAACGAGCTGTTGCCCTACGCTGAAAATAGCTTTAGCTAATACCGGCCAGTCTGCAACGTTATTTTATCCGCACAACGTGAGTTCATGGACCCATTACGATGTTAATTTTATTGTATAAAATTAATATTCCCTTTCAGCGAAAGCGCTAATAACCTGGACGTAATAACTATATCTTCACCAAACAAATAATCTGCGTAATAAGTCAAATTTTAATCAAATAAATGGACACAGACACCTACAATAAAACTCAATCCAATCAGTATTAAATTCATTATTATTAATCGATTAGCTAAGTCGAACCTTTGCATCATTTTTGAATATCAAATAGAAAAAAACCTTTATTTTGGGGCTATGAAAAACGAGATTTGTATTGTAGTCTTGAAGGTGAAAATTACTTAATCAAAAATAATAATGAGGATAATAATATGAGATTTTCTATAAATATAGGGATGGAGTTCCATGCAAAAACATTTGATTCTATCATTTCTCATATGAAACAATCAGGCGAATTTTGGTATATTAAAGATCTAGAGCATAGATTTATCTACATGACTGATTATGCTAAATACTACAGTGGATTGCCAAAGGGGTATAATCCAGAGGGAAAACTGGATAGTGAGTGCCCAGCGCATTGGTCTGAGATCGAAGATGTGATTCAAGCTAATGATAAGAAAGTGATGGAAAGGCAGCAAGCTATTCCTACGTTGATGACATTTATCAGTGGTGATAAAGAAAAAAAAATCAACCCCTTCATGGCTGAGGTGATCCCTTTGATTGAAAATGGTAAATCCATCGGCGTGGTGGGCAGAGCAAAAAAAATGCAAATCTTTTCCATGTATTACGTTGACAATAATGTACGTCATGCCAAATCACCCGTAGATTATCCAGTAAATTTATTTACTGATAGAGAATTTGATGTCATTTTTTATGTTATGCAATCATTACGCAATGATGATATTTCTAGGCTATTAAATATATCACTTGAAAAAGTGAATGAACGGCTGCAGTCTATTTTCAACAAAACCCACACCAACACTTTAGGCCAAGTAGTCGAGTTCTGTAAAGATTTAGGATATGATAAATATGCACCTTATGAATATATCAATCATAGATCATATATACCGTTAATAAACTAAATTTGCAAACAGTTTCATTTGTATTATATTAAAAAGTAATATTTGAGGCATCTAGTAACTATGAAGCCTCAAATAGGGGTTTTACAATAATTATACATTATGGCTAAACGAATAAAACATAAAAGCCTGATCGTATCTAACGGATCAACATTTAAAAAGGCTCAACCCTCGGCATCGACTCTTCCGTATCATTGCAAATCGGTCAATCATTTTCTCCTTGGCATCAAAATATCGGCTTGGCCAAATTTCTGCAGGATGGACTTCTAGTGCACTTGCGATAATATATTCACCCTTTGGCCATGGTCTAGATATTGTGTTAGACAATGTGCCAGAGCTCAATCCCACATTGCGGGATAAGGCGGCCATGGTCGTGCTTTTTCTCCGTAGAGCCGCAAAAATGTCTGCCCTATGCCAATCAACTTTCATAGTTCCTGTTGTCCTATGTGTAGATAGATATGTCTGATAAAGTTAGATCCTACCCATGCTTGAGTATGTTCACTTATTAGGGTTGATAAACATAATTTAAAATAGAAAGATCAAGTCAAAATTACTCTTGCTATGAGATGACATTATGGAAGATGGTAAATTTTGTAAACTGCTAAAAATTAGCATTGACAAATGAAAAATATCTAATTCATATATTGGCTTTTCCAGTATATTTTGATGTGCATGATATATCCAGGATGAATCCAACTGAACGTAGTTTATCAACAGCGATGGTTGACGCGGTCTTAACTCCAGAGGTTGCCAATATGAAAGGTGCACGCAACGCTTTAAGCTTCTATCTCACCGATTAATCGTAGTCCTTGTGTGGCAAGTTGGGATGACCGAGCCGATGTTGAACTGTCTCCGGTGTAACACATGATATTTTGTCATTGATTTATAAGTAAAAATAATAGAATAATCAAATAATAATAAATATAAGATTTATTACAATTTATTTAGCAGATAATATATGTTCAATTGCATGAAACTTTATGATAACGCATGACAATTTTCGGTATGAATAAAATTTATTTTGGTGTAGCCTTTTTGTAGTAAATATATTCATATTGAGGGGTGCGCTATGGAGAGCAAGTGTATGGACTTTTCAGTAAGTGAAGATGCAAAATTTCGTTCAACTTCGTATGATGCTTTAATTGCCTTTATGGAGCACTCCAATGAATTTTGGTACATAAAAGACCACGAACATAGATTTATTTACATTAATAATTACGCTATATATTACAGCGGCCTGCCTAAAGGGTATAATCCAGAAGGTAAATTGGACAGTGAGTGCCCCGCACCCTGGTCTGAGATTGCCGATGTGATACAGGCTAATGATAAGAATGTAATGGATAGTCAAAAAGTTATTCCAACCTTAATGACGTTTGTTTACGGTGGCAAGGAGCAACTCATCCAACCATTCATGGCTGATGTCACACCTTTGATTAAAAATGGTACATCCATCGGGGTGGTCGGTAGAGCAAAGAGACTTGAAATCTATTCGATGTACCATATGGAGAATAATCGTTCTCCAGAATCCTTATGTTTTGGTAATCCTACAGATCTATTTACTGACCGTGAGTTTGATGTCGTTTTTTTTGCCATGCAATCGTTAAGCGCCAAAGAAATAGCCAAGCGCCTTAAGGTATCACCCAATACAGTGAGTAAATATCTCCAATCCGTTTATGAAAAAATCGGCGTAAGTGCGTTAAGTCAGTTGATCGAATTTTGTAGAAACCAGGGTTATGACAAATATGTGCCTCATAAATTTATCATAACTCACCCTTATATGCCATTATAAGGGAGCTAATTTTTAGCATGAAAACTGACAGTGTCGTTTATAAAAACGCATATTCCTCGATGTTTGACCTGGTCACCAGCTTGTTGCCTAGCTCGGAAATGTCGCTCGATGCCGGGAAGCTATATCAAGCGCAAACATTTTAGTGTTTAGCACCACGGCGCTGACCCAACCGGTTAATAGCCCTAATCGCTGCGATGTTTAAGGATGGCCGCCGCCCGCGCCGCCGGAATGTCGATGGCTACCAACTGCTGCAGGGGTAAAGCGGAAGGCCCACCAAAAGGAACAAGCGTTGTCATAGTGGTCTATCCGGCGCAGCCGTCGTCTGTTTGTGTACACGGGATAAGGAGTGATTCTTAGCATTTGTTAGCAATTGATGGCGTCCCTCACGCCAGGTCTGCCATAAGACGATTTGAGTTGCCCCTTCTTTAGCATGAAGCCGCGTGACGGGCATCCCGCATAAAACCCTCAATCGACGGGAGAGGAAGACCGCCTTTAGACCGAGTCTGTTGTACTGATATCGCCGCACAAAGAATGCTATAAAAAACTCGGGGGCATCGTCAGCCTTATAACTTCCGTTAATCTACCGTTCGACTTCGGCCTGCAGCGCTGGCAATTCACGGAGTTTGTACATGATCCTAGGTGGCAATGCGCGCCGGTCACCTGCGACGGCGCTGTAATCGAGCTTGGGGTTCAGGTGGTCCGTCGTGTGGTATCCCTCGTCGCCTTCTGAGCTGGTTTCGGTCGTGATCAGCGCACGGCCCGAGGTATACTGCTCCAGCTGCGTATTACGGTGATTCCGACCACTGATTACGGTGATTCCGATCGCACTTTTCCCGCGCGCTTTTTCTCTCTTCATTTTTACCATATATTATTGTTTTTTAAAAATTTTATCATCTATTCACTCTTCAGTTCTATCCGGTGTCCATTGTGCATTAGCCGGTAATCAGTGGTCGGCAGGCGGCGGGGTATGCGGCCTTCCTGTTGCAAAAGGCATAACCATTTAAAGATAAGATTACTGCCAACGCTATTCTCACGGGCGATTTGGGACACATTGGCACCAGGCTGGGACGCCAATTCAACCATGTGAAGTTTATAATCATGGGATAAATTTTACGGGTTCACTACGCCAGTCGGTGGTTTTGGGTTTAAATAGGTGATATGTGGGAATAGTGTTCATTGCTTTACTGTAGGCCACGGCTAGTGTAGTTTGATGGTATACATGTATAGCAATATGAGATGAATGATGCTGGCTATTCGTTTACCCGATGATATAGAGAGCAGGCTCGCCAATCTGGCGAAAGTGACCGGTCGAACCAAAACATTCTATGCCCGCGAGGCTATCCTGGCGCATCTTGAGGATCTGGAGGACTACTATCTTGCGGCGGATACGGTTGCTCGTGTCAGGAGTGGCAAAGAGAAAACCCATCGTTCACAGGATGTGAGGCATTCCCTTGGTCTGGAGGATTGAATACACCGACTTTGCGCTGAAGGCGTTAAAAAAAATGGACAGACAGGCGGCAAAACGCATTGTTGATTATCTGGATAAGCGGATTGCTGACAGTGTCGATCCAAGGGCCGTGGGTAAACCCTTGAAAGGGGAACTTGGTGAGTTTTGGCGATACAGAGTGGGTGATTATCGTGTGCTTTGTGAGATCCGTGACCAAGAACTGGTCATTCTTGCGGCGACGATAGGCCATCGTCGCGAAGTGTATGACTAAAAAGTCATGCATGTAAGGGGGTAATGGCACAACCCTTTATGTCATGGCAATAGGAAGATTTTATCCCATATTGCGGCCTATATGGCATTTTGGTCAATGCGTTGGCCAACCTGCGTTCGCCAGTAGGCGTTATGCGCTATATTGGATTGTGCAGCGGGAACTCGGGGGCTTAAAAACAGTAAGAAATAGGCGGATGACCCATTAATTCCGCTGTCATAAAAATGTAATATTATTGACATGTCGCTGTAACCTGATTGCCCTATTTTCCCTCCTGCAGCTTTGATAATTGAAGAAAACGGCCTTGGGCCGAAATTAATATCCCACAGGAGGGATTATGAGACTGATGCATACCACCGTTGCCAGTGTTGTAGCAGCTACGTTCGCCCTGGCGAGTATTTCTTCGTTCGCTGCCGCAAGCCTGACCGGTGCCGGCGGCACATTCCCCGCCCCGGTATATGCTAAATGGGCCGATACCTATCAAAAAGAAACAGGTGTTAAAGTAAACTATCAGGGCATTGGTTCTTCTGGCGGCATAAAACAAATCATAGCCAATACCGTTGATTTTGGCGCGTCTGACGCCCCGTTAAGTAATGAAAAACTGAAAGAAGAAGGGTTATTTCAATTCCCTACGGTTATTGGCGGTGTGGTACTGGCCATCAATGTTCCAGGCATCAAAAGTGGCGAATTGACTCTTGATGGTCATACTCTGGGTGAAATTTATCTGGGTAACGTCAAAAAATGGAACGACCCGGCCATCACCAAGCTAAACCCAGGTCTGAAACTGCCCGATCAGAGTATTGCCGTGGTACGCCGCGCCGATGGTTCTGGTACCTCGTTCGTTTTCACCAGCTACCTGTCAAAAGTGAGCCCGACCTGGAAAGAAAAAGTCGGTGCCGGCACGACGGTGAACTGGCCGGTTGGCCTGGGCGGTAAAGGCAATGACGGTATTGCCGCGTTTGTTCAGCGTTTACCCGGTGCCATTGGTTATGTGGAATATGCCTACGCCAAACAAAACAAACTGGCCTACACTAAGCTGATTTCCGCCGACGGCAAGTCTGTTATGCCGACTGAGGATAACTTCAGTGCAGCGGCCAAGGGTGCGAACTGGAAAGAGTCCTTTGCTCAGGATTTAACTTATCAAAAAGGTGCCAATGCCTGGCCAATCACCTCCACCACCTTCATCATGATGCATACAACCCAGACCAAGCCTGAACAGGGCCGTGAAACTCTGAAGTTCTTTGATTGGGCATACAACCACGGCGCTAAAGAGGCTAACGCCCTTGATTACGCTACGTTGCCAAAAGAAGTGGTCACCCAGATTCGTGCTGCTTGGAAAGCAAATATTAAAGACAGTGACGGAAAAGCTCTATACTAAGCAAATGTGTATCATCCCTTCCCTGATGGGAAGGGATTACGGGCCCACTAAAAGAGTATTCTATGGCTGAAAATAAGCCGGCATTACATCCTCCCGGTAAACAAGGCGACCTGATATTTGGCACATTAGTCAGGCTGGCCGCACTGGTTACGCTACTGATGTTGGGTGGCATTATTGTTTCACTGTTTGTCGCCTCGTGGCCAAGTATTGAAAAATTCGGCTTCGCGTTTCTCTGGACCAAAGAATGGGATCCACCTGGAGAAAAATTTGGTGCGTTAGTTCCGATTTATGGCACTCTGGTTACCTCATTTATTGCGTTATTAATCGCCGTACCGGTGAGTTTCGGTATCGCGTTGTTTCTTACCGAGTTGGCGCCAAATTGGTTAAAACGCCCGCTTGGTGTGGCCATTGAACTGTTGGCTGCTATCCCCAGCATTGTTTACGGCATGTGGGGCCTGTTTGTGTTTGCTCCGTTATTTGCCAAATATTTCCAACAGCCGCTTGGCGACGTGATGTCGACCATTCCATTCATCGGTGTGTTGTTTTCTGGGCCGGCGTTTGGCATCGGTATTCTGGCTGCGGGCGTGATCTTGGCGATTATGATCATTCCTTATATTGCCGCCGTAATGCGTGATGTGTTTGAGCAGACGCCGGTACTGATGAAAGAGTCCGCCTATGGTATCGGTTGTACCACTTGGGAGGTGATCTGGCGTATTGTGCTGCCGTTTACTAAAAACGGCGTTATCGGCGGAGTAATGTTGGGGTTGGGGCGTGCTTTGGGCGAGACCATGGCGGTGACGTTCATTATCGGCAATACCAATCAGTTGGACACTATTTCGCTATTTGCGCCCGGCAACAGTATTACCTCTGCGTTGGCGAATGAGTTCGCCGAAGCGCAGGCCGGTTTGCATACCGCTGCACTGATGGAGCTGGGGTTAATTCTGTTTGTGATCACCTTTATCGTGCTGGCTTGTTCTAAGTTGATGATTATGCGTCTGGCGAAAAATGAGGGCTCTAAATAATGGCGAGTGTTGAGCACCAACTTACCCATACCCCCTCGCAGATGGAATCTCGGCGTAAAAAACAAGCCTGGCGCCGGCAAAAAAATCGCCTGGCGTTAGTGCTGTCCATGGCCACCATGGCGTTTGGTTTATTCTGGTTATGCTGGATTTTGCTGACCACCGTGAGTCGTGGATTTGACGGGATGTCGCTGGCCTTGTTTACCCAAATGACGCCACCACCCAATACCGCCGGTGGCGGGTTGGCTAATGCCTTGGCGGGCAGTGGTTTGATGATCCTTTGGGCCACCGTTTTAGGTACGCCGTTAGGCATTATGGCGGGGATCTATCTGGCGGAATATGGGCGTAAATCCTGGTTAGCGGAGTTGACTCGATTTATCAACGATATATTGCTATCCGCGCCGTCCATCGTGATAGGTTTGTTCGTTTATACGCTGATGGTAGCGAGAATGGAGCACTTTTCCGGCTGGGCCGGGGTGATTTCCCTGGCATTGTTACAGGTGCCCATCGTTATCCGTACCACAGAAAATATGATGCGCCTGGTTCCCGATACGCTGCGCGAAGCGGCCTATGCTCTGGGTACGCCGAAGTGGAAAATGATTTCCGCTATTACGCTAAAAGCATCGATGTCGGGGATTATCACCGGAGTATTATTGGCGGTAGCCAGGATTGCCGGTGAAACGGCGCCGTTGCTGTTTACCTCGCTCTCCAATCAGTTCTGGAGCACCGATTTAATGCAGCCCATCGCCAACTTGCCGGTGACTATATTTAAGTTCGCCATGAGCCCGTTCGCTGAGTGGCAACAGCTGGCCTGGGCTGGAGTCTTGTTGATAACACTGTGCGTGCTGTTATTAAACATTATCGCGCGGATTATTTTTGCTAATAAAACCTATTAAGCGTCAGACGCTGACGCGTCTTTGATTGAAAGAGAGAGTGTTGCATGAGCGGGATGAACCACGCCACCGACAGCAAAATAAAGGTACGCGACCTGAATTTTTATTATGGAAAATTCCACGCGTTGAAGAATATCAGTCTCGATATTGCCCGTAACCAGGTAACCGCGTTTATCGGTCCGTCCGGCTGTGGTAAATCCACCCTATTGCGTACCTTTAACAAGATGTATCAGCTTTATCCAGACCAGCGCGCTGAGGGTGAAATTTTGCTTGATGGCGAAAATATCCTGGCCGACAAGCGTGATGTGTCTTTGTTACGCGCCCGGGTGGGCATGGTCTTCCAGAAGCCGACACCTTTTCCTATGTCGATTTATGACAATATCGCCTTCGGGGTTCGGTTGTTCGAAAATATCTCGCGCAGCGAAATGGAAGAGCGGGTGCAGTGGTCGCTCACTAAGGCGGCGTTGTGGAATGAGACCAAGGATAAGCTTAATCAAAGTGGTTACAGTTTGTCCGGTGGCCAGCAGCAGCGTTTGTGTATCGCCCGGGGTATTGCCATTCGTCCGGACGTTTTATTGCTTGATGAACCTTGTTCCGCGTTGGACCCTATATCCACCGGGCGGATTGAGGAGCTGATTTCGGAATTGAAAACGGATTATACCGTAGTGATTGTCACGCATAATATGCAGCAAGCGGCGCGTTGCTCCGATCACACGGCATTTATGTATCTTGGCGAGCTTATCGAATTCAGCGATACGGACAGTATTTTCACCGCGCCGAAGAATAAGCAGACTGAAGATTATATTACTGGCCGCTATGGTTAATAACGGGACATATCATGGAAAACCTGAATTTAAATAAGCATATTTCCGGCCAGTTTAATGCCGAGCTGGAGCATATTCGTACCCAAGTGATGGCTATGGGCGGTATGGTGGAGCAACAGCTCATCGACGCTATCAGCGCTATGCATAATCAAGATGAGGAACTGGCCAAGCGGGTGGTGGCCGGTGATGCTAAGGTTAATGCTATGGAGGTGGCCATTGATGAAGCCTGCGTGCGCATCATTGCCAAGCGTCAGCCGACCGCCAGCGATTTGCGTTTGGTGATATCCATTATCAAAACCATTTCCGAGTTGGAGCGTATTGGCGATGGCGCTGATAAAATCTGCCGCACGGCGCTGGAAAAATACTCTCAGCAGCATTTGCCGATGCTGGTTAGCCTGGAATCCTTGGGGCGTCATACTGTGCAAATGCTGCATGACGTGTTGGATGCGTTTGCACGCATGGATTTGGATGAGGCCATCCGTATCTATCGCGAAGATAAAAAAGTCGATCAGGAATATGAGGGCATCGTTCGTCAGTTGATGACTTACATGATGGAAGATCCCCGCACGATTCCTAGCGTGTTAACTGCACTGTTTTGTGCCCGTTCCATCGAACGTATCGGTGACCGCTGCCAAAACATTTGCGAGTACATTTTTTACTTCGTCAAAGGTCAGGATTTCCGCCATGTGGGCGGTGATGCATTGGAAACGTTGCTGAGCGGCAAAGAGAGTACGCCACCGGCAATAGACCCCGCCGAATAAAGTCCCGCGCCCCATCAGGCGATGTCCCGCCGCCGGATCACGGTGATTTGCGGGGCGTCGCTTTATAAACAGTCCCCCGCATTTACACGCTACAGCAGGTATATTAAATTTGCCTGCTGTAGCGTGTAAACATAACCCGCCTCGACGACAATTCCCAGCGTCTGCAGTTAGCACATTACAGTTTACACGCTATAGCGTGTAGTTTGATTTTACACGCTATAGCGTGTAAAATTATTGTTGGTGTCATTGCGGGTACAGTGAATCTCATATTGACGTCCGATCCGTAGAGAAGGTCTTGACAGCGTGCGGTTAAAAGATGGGAGCCATATCAATGAAACTTACCTCCGCAAAGCAGCTGGGTATTGTTATTAAGGATTGCCGAAAGCAAAAAAATACCACGCAAATGGATGTCGCACAGAAAATCGGCATTAGGCAAGATACCGTCTCGAAGTTTGAGATAGCGACAGCGTCGGCAAAAATGGAAACACTGTTTAAAATATTGGCCGCATTGGATCTGGAACTGCATATTGAACCGAGAAACCATCAGGAAATAGCTGAGCCTGATGCTAAAACCGAATGGAAAGAGGAGTGGTAAATGGATTTTCTAAATATCTATATGAATGGATACCTTGTCGGGCGGTTAAAGCAAAAAACCAATGGTAGTCATTGGTTTATTTATGAAAAAACGTGGCTTGAAACCACGGGAGCGCGGCCAATATCCTTATCATTGCCCTTAAAATCGGGCGCCTATA
Organism: Acerihabitans sp. TG2; assembly: GCF_035013185.1. Taxonomy (NCBI): domain Bacteria; kingdom Pseudomonadati; phylum Pseudomonadota; class Gammaproteobacteria; order Enterobacterales; family Pectobacteriaceae; genus Acerihabitans; species Acerihabitans sp. TG2. Next base: position 245,363 of record NZ_JAYGJO010000004.1, on the reverse strand, counting down.
AAGGTGCAGAGGTGATAAATTTTTTTGATAATCTATTACCTGACAATCGGCAAATTCGTGAACGGATAGTGGCCCGTTATCAGGCGCGCTCCACTCAGCCTTATGATTTATTATTTGAAATTGGTCGGGATTGTATTGGGGCATTGCAGCTTATCCCTGGCAACTTACCGACGCCCGATATTCACAAAGTTGAAGCGAAGTTGCTTGATACCGAGGGCTTTATTCGAATAATAAACGGTTATAAAAATGACATCCCGCTCGGCATGCTTAAACAAGAGGATGATTTTCGGATCTCAATCGCCGGTGCTCAGGAGAAAACCGCCTTATTGTACCAGCAAGGGAACTGGTTTGTGCCGCATGGCGCGACGCCCACCACGCATATCATTAAACTGCCTATAGGAATCATACCAAGCCACTCGCATACTCTGGATTTACGCGATAGCGTAGAAAATGAGTGGTTGTGTATGCTGGTTGCACGAGAATTCGGTTTTGCCGTGCCGGACTGTCAAATGATAACCATTGGTGATTCAAAGGTCTTATCGGTCGCACGTTTCGACCGTAGACCGGCTGCAGACGGCACGTGGATTATACGATTACCGCAGGAGGACTTTTGTCAGGTATTAAATATTCCTTCTGCCAGGAAATATGAAAGTGACGGTGGTCCGGGCATTAGCGATATTATGGCGGTATTGTTGGGTTCGGATAATGTTGAACAAGACCGGGAGACGTTTATGCGCAGTCAGGTGTTATTTTGGCTGTTGGCGGCGAGCGATGGTCATGCGAAAAATTTCTCGGTTTATATCGGGCCAAACGGTGGATATACGTTAACTCCTTTGTACGACATCATGTCGTGTTATCCGATGATTGGGGGGCAGGGGGTGGCGAAGCAAGATATTAAAATGGCCATGAGCTTGGCATCATCGAAAGGTCAAAACCGAAAAAATTTATGGCATAGATTATTTCCGCGTCACTTTATCGCCACCGCCAGAAGCGTAGGGTTTAGTGTTGATCGCATGAAAAGCATTTTACTTGCTTTTCAGGAGCAAACGCCCGCCGTATTACAACGGGTCGTTGAACAATTGCCTGCGGATTTTCCCGAACATATCAGCAAACCTATCTTGGCCGGTATCGCCAATAATGCTAACCGGCTGGGGTATCTGTGATATTTCCCGTGAAGGGAAATTAACCCTCGGTAAGAGACCACCCTTTCTGACGCCATAATTCAGGCAGTTGTGCCATCTGGTCGAAGCGGGTGACCAGCGGATGGTTGATGGGTGGGTTGTGCGGATCCGCGCAGTAGTAAAATACCGGAATACCGGCGGCAATGCCCGCCTGGGTGCCGGAAACTGAATCTTCAACTAAAATACAGCGTTCCACCGGTATGCCTAATTCGGCAACGGCGTGATAGATTACCGCGGGGTCGGGTTTCCAACGGCCCACGTCGTAACCGCTATAAAGATGCTCCTGAAAGAACGGCAACAGTTCCGCCAGGCCGAGAGAATGATGCATCTTGCTCACCGGCCCGTTGGAGACCACCGCGATAGGCACGATGATCTGCTGCAGGAGCTCACGAACGCCGTCGATAGGCACCAAGCGTTCATCAAACAACTGTGCAACTTCGGCACGGTATTCGGCTTCCAGGATATCCACCTGTTGGTTCAGGCCTTGTTCGGCTTTCATTCGATCGATGATTTCATAGAGTTTGACCCCTTTAAACGTTTTGATCGCCTGCTCAAGCGTCAGCAAAATACCATATTTGCGAAATACTCTCACATAGGCTTCGCAACAGAGGATCTCGCTGTCCACCAGCGTGCCGTCACAGTCAAATAACACACATGAAATATCGGTCATTACCTCAGTTCCTTATAACAGCATAAATAGCATGAAGCGGTTAAGCCCAACGCCGTATAACCAGTGACGTATTGATACCACCAAAGGCAAAATTATTAGACTGCAGATATTCTGTATCAATATGTCGTATTTCGCCGGTGATGTAGTCAAGATCGCCGCAGTGAGGGTCGGGGTGAACCAGATTTAATGTCGGCGCGAACCAGCCTTCGCGCATCATTTCCAGACCCATCCAGGCCTCCAGTGCGCCACAGGCACCAAGCGTATGGCCGAAATAACTTTTCAGCGATGAGATAGGGGTCTGGTTGCCAAACAACGCGGCGGTCGCCTGGCTTTCGGCAATATCGCCTCGTTCAGTGGCGGTGCCGTGTGCACTGATATAACCAATATCACTGGTGGTCAGGCCGGCGTTGTGCAACGCCATGGCCATGCAGATTTGCATCGTGGACTGCTGTGGCTGGGTGATATGGCTTGCGTCACAATTGGTGGCAAAACCTACCACCTCGCCATAAATGGTTGCGCCTCTGGCCTGGGCGTAAGACAGATCTTCCAACACTAAGGTGCCGGCACCCTCGCCGATGACCAGCCCATCACGATCCCGGTCAAAGGGGGATGGCGTTAATTTTGGTGAGTCGTTGAGCTGGCTGGTGGCGAAAAGCGTATCGAATGCCGCTGCTTCCGAGGGGCACAACTCCTCAGCCCCACCGGCCACCATGATCGTTTGGTAACCGTGTTTAATCGCCTCATAGGCGTAACCGATGGCTTGGCTACCCGAGGTACAGGCACTAGAGGTGGGAATGACCCGTCCGGTTAATCCAAAGAATAGCCCGGCGTTTACCGCCGTGGTATGGGGCATCATCTGTACATAGGTGGTGCCGGTAATATTGTTGGTGTGCTTTTCCGTCAGCATGGTGGCAAAGTCGCTGATGGGTTTGGTGCTGCCCGTGGAGGATCCGTAGGCAATACCGGTTTGCCCGCCGGTCAGTATCGGATCGCCAATAAGCCCAGCCTGTTCCAGCGCCAGTTCGCAGGCACGGGTAGCCAGCAACGAGACGCGCCCCATTGAACGAATGCGCTTGCGGGTGTAGTGCTCCGGCAGGATGAATCGTGGCAGTGGCGCGGCTAATAGGGTGTTCAGGCCCTCGAATTCGCGCCACTCGGGCATGCTGATTACCGCGTTTTCCCTGCGTTTCAGGCCCGCCGATACGCTTGACCAGTTTTCCCCAAGCGCCGTGATGCCGCCCATACCGGTAATAACCACGCGCCGGTTCATAACATGCCTCCATTAATGGATATGACCTGTCGGGTGACATAACCTGCAATGTCCGACATTAGGTAGCTGGCAAGGCCCGCCACTTCTTCCGCTTGCCCCATGCGTTGCATGGGGATCATGCTCATTGCTTGGGTTAAGGCGCTCTCTTCAAGATTAACCATACTGGTATCAATTAACCCAGGCGCAATACAGTTAACGGTGATACGACGTTTTGCCAGTTCCACGGCCAGTGCTTTGGTGGCGCCGATAATACCCGCTTTAGCGGCACTGTAGTTAACCTGTCCACGATTGCCGGCCAGGCCTGCCACGGACGAGAGCGTAATGATCCGCCCGCCCTGACGCAGGCCGATCATTGGCATCACACAAGGATGCAGGACATTATAAAAACTGTCGAGGTTGGTATGGATAACGCTATCCCACTGATCTTCACTCAGTGCGGGGAACGCGCCGTCACGGGTGATGCCGGCATTACTGATAACGCCGTAATAAGCACCATTGGCATCAATGTCAGCGATTATTGCCTGGTGGCACGCGGTGCGATCGGCAACATCAAACTGTATCAGCCGACCCTGGCCGCCCAACGCGAAAATGTGTTGCAGGGTGTGTTCTGCTCCGGCGCAATCGTGATGATAATGAACAATTGCCTCAAAGCCATCCTGCGCCAGCCGGCAGGCAATGGCCTGGCCGATGCCTTTGCTGGCTCCGGTCACCAATACCGAGCGTGTCATCTGGTTAATCCTTTAATAATTGAAAAATTTCATTTTCATCGGTCTGGTAGGTGGTCAACCTACCGGTGGCGAGAATGTCCTCGTCTTGCTGTATCACGCAGTCAAAGCTGCCGATACGTTCGTCTTGCAATAACAGACTGATGCTGATGTCCAGCACACTGTCGGCGTTGAAGAACGGGCGTACACAGTGTAGCGCCCTGGCGCCTAATAGCAGACCGGCGCGCGGCGGCTCTCCCCGGTGGCGACCGTGCCAGCCGGACCAGACGCCAACAGTTTGTGCCATCATCTCGATGGCATACCATCCCGGCAGGTGTCCATCAAGGGTCAGAAACGGTCCCATGACGCCGGTATCATTAAGGGTCACACGGCAGCGCGCGTGGTCGACGCCGATATCGCATACTTGTTCGAGCAGTATCATCGGTGCCGCGTGGGGCAGGTAGTGGCCGGGTGAGCAATAACACGTTTTACCGCTCACCTTAGCATTGTGCGTTGACTCAGCCATCAATGGTCTCCCAGGATCAGGCAGGTATTGTTACCGCCAAAGGCGAATGAGTTGGACATAATGAAACGCCGCTCAAGCCGGCCGGGCGCGGTCAGCAGACCACAATCCGCCAGGCCGCCGTCAAGCGTCGCATCGGTAAAGTCCTGTGGCGGCAAAGGGATATCCTGGGTCAGGCATAACCAGGCGAGCGCCGCTTCAATGGCGCCGGCGGCACCCAAGGTATGGCCGGTCAGATGTTTAGTGGAACTACAGGGTACCCGATTGCCAAACAGCTGATGTATCACCTTGGCTTCAATGTGGTCGTTAAGCTCGGTGGCGGTACCGTGCAGATTAATATAACCGATATCCGCCGCGTTCAGCCTGGCGTCCATCAGGGCCATCTGAATGGCGCGAATGGCGCCGCTGCCCTCTGGATGCGGCGCGGACATATGCCAGGCATCGGATGATTCGCCGATTCCGCGCAGGGCGATATCATGAGGCTCTCTGGTCAACAGCAATAGGGCGGCGCCCTCACCGATGCTGATACCGTCACGTTCAGCGCTAAAGGGGCGGCAGCGGTTAGCGGATAGGGATTCTAAGCTGTCAAAACCATTGATTGGCATGCGGCTCAGGCTGTCGGCACCGCCGACAATCGCGACATCCGCCATACCGGTTTCGATCAGCCGTCGTCCGCTGATAATCGCTCGGGCGCTAGAAGAGCAGGCGGTTGAAAGGGTATAAGATGGCCCGTTCAACGCCAGGTAAGCACTCAAAAAACGTGCCGGATCCCCCAGTTCTTGCATGTGATAATGATAGCCCGGCAAGGTCTGTCCTCGCTGGCATGCGCTGACCAACTGGTCACTTTCATCCAGTCCGGAGGTACTGGTGCCGAGCACCACGGCTACCCGATCGGCACCATAGGCGGCGATGGTCCGATCCACCGGGTCGCGGATCTGCGCCAGCGCGCCTAGCAGTAGTCGGTTATTGCGGCTATCGTGGCGGCTTAAGGCAGCGGGCACCGCTGGGAGCTTGGCGGTGACTTCGCCCAGCCAACAGGGACGTTGCTGTAACAGGCGACTGTGGTTGATCCTCATGCCTGGCGCATAACCACGGCTAAGATTGACGGCAATTTCCGCCATATCATTACCCAATGCATTCAGCATGCCCACTGCGGAAATTGAGATCATGGTTAGTCGTCCAGGTGCTGTATGACAATGTGGTAATGAAAGACCCGATTGTCCAGGCTAACCGGCTGCCTTTTGCCGGCAACCCTCGCGTAGGTGATTTCGGTAATGATATCGCCCGCCGGATCGGACAAGAGGCGCCGGTCGCCTTCATCGACTAAGGTCCAGTGTGCCGGCAAGACGGTGTGCCATGCCGCTAATGGCCAGTAAATCAGCATAATATCCGCCAGTACCTGACCGGCGGGTGGCAGTTGTGGCAACACCATGGATTGAACGGTATGAATGCCTTGCTGGTCATAGGTCAAGGTAAACAAGCGAATACCCAGCGAGGACAATCCTACCAGCGTCAATTGTTGCTGATCGGCATTGAGCAATACCAGCAACGATTGTTGGTGCCCTCGCACCGTGGCGGTCAATAGCTGTTGTTCACTGATGGTCGGGTCGATTTCGGGCATCGGCAGTCGGACCGATATACCGGGTTTTAACCAGGCTGATGGTGTTTTGGGGGTGCTGGCACAGGCCGTTAGCAGCATCATAACCAGCAGGGACATCAAGGGTAGCACTCTCATGAATCATTCTCCCGCGTCTGCGGCAAGGCCAACGGCGATAAAATATAGGCGGTGAATATGCCGCTGCATAATACGATCCCAAAGCTACTGATGGCTTGAGTATGGCTGAAAACCAGCATGCCCAGCGTCAGCGAGGTCGTCATTACCGCCAGGGTGACTGCGAGCATCGACGTGGTGGGGGTGCCGCGCGGGTTGGCAAAAAATAGCGGGTAGTTAATACCGATCCCCATGACCAGTACCAGAGCCAGCATGGAAAATAGATTCAGCACATGCCCGCTCCAGGCCAGCGCCGAGAGGCCAGCCCCCAGGGACAGTACCGTCGGGACAAAACTTAACAGACCTTGCCGCCATCCTTGCCGCACGATAAAACTCAGGGCAACCACCGCTAGCGAGATCAGTAACAGCACCCCGAGCTTGTGGCGATAGGACGCAAATAGACGATCGAAATCCATTTTACGATCAACCCAGCCGACGCCGGGATGCGTCTGCGCGAGGTACTGCAATGCTTGGCTATGCGTTACGCCGCTTACCGGTATCAGCACCGCGCTTTGCCCTGAGGGTAGCGACAACCATAACAACCGCCAGCCCTCGCTCACCACGCTGTGCAGCCAGGTAGTGGGTGTGACCGGCATCGCGTTAAGATCAGGGTTTATCGTATCCACGCCGATTTTCCGCAGTTGAGCCGTTATCGTGGGGGCCGCCTGGGTTAACAATAACCGATCCTGGTTCTGACGTTCCAATGAGGATAAGGGCAGCAGACGATACTGGCTAAGCCATCCCTTGGTTTGCGCCTCGGCCAATGCGGGAGCCAAACGTTCCATGCGTTGCAAGGTTTGTTCCGCACTGGCACCGGTTACCACAAACCATTTCTGATCTGATTCCTGTCCGGACAGGTGGGTAATTTGCTGCTCCTGATGATGAATGTTCTCCGGCAAAGACTGCAGTTCGGCGATATCGTCACTCACCCGTAGCTGCATTAACCCCGAGATAATAAACAGGGTCATGATCAGGGGTATGCCATAACGCACTGATTTCCGGTGTTGCCAGGCGTGCAGCCAGGCGCGCAGTACCGATAATGCCGGTACCGGTCGAACCGGCAGACGACCCACCAATAGGGGATACCAGCATATTACCGTCAGACAGGCAGCAATCAGACCGGTGGCGGCGAACACTGATAGTTGTCGCAAGCCGGGAAACGGGGCCAGCATCATAATCAAATAGGCCGCCACGGTGGTTGCCAAGGCTGATAACAGTGCCGGCAACACCTTGCGCAGGCTGGTTATTGGGCTGTTTTGCCGCCCGTGAATCAGCCGTTCGGTGAGGTAATAGAGCGTATAGTCGGCAGAAATACCGACAATACTGATACTCATAACCAGCGTCATCAGGTGCAATTCACCAAACAGCAGCAGGCAGGCTACGGTCCCCGCCAGTGCGCCGACCGCCACTGATAAAGCGCAGCAGGCCAGGGGCAGTAGTGAGCGAAACACCAGCCCGACCAGCAGCAGTACGCCGATAACCGTTGCCAGACCAAGTGTTGAGATGTCGTGTTTGGCCTGCTGGCTGGCGTGATCGCTATAAAACAACGTGCCGCGCGATAAAATCTGGGTTCCTGGCCAGCGGGTTTTAAGCTGTTGGGCTAACGTCTCCAACTCGGTTACCACGCGATGGGCCGAATGCATATCATAGGAGGAGGCTGCCAGTTCCCCATGCAGCAGGTACCAATCACGGCCCTGTTTATCTCGGCTCATTAGCCAGCCGTTTTGCAACGTCAGCTTGCCGGCGCTCTGTTGTAAGGCTATCTGCGCGCCCCGCACCAATAATAGCGGGTCGTGCCGTAACTCACCGCCACCAACCCCGGCAAAAGCGGAATAGAGCTGTGCGGTTATCCAATCGGCCTGGGCGTTGCCGCCTTGACTCAGGCGCGCACGGGTTGCTGCATCGAGCATTCCATTGCGGTGTTGAAAATAAAACGCGGCCCATTGCCGTTGCTGCTCTTCGGTCATCACCCCTTTAACTGTACCCATACCGGGAACGGTGGTCAGCTGTTGTGCCCATTCGTCCACCGGTTGCAGACCTTGTCCTGGCGCGGGGCTGACCATCCACACCAATTGGCGATCGAGGCGCTGCATAAAACCGTCATAAATTTCCGGCGACAACTGGTCCATGGCTTGTCGGGGCAGCAACGCCAAAACGCTACTGTTAATTTGGCTACGCGGCAGCATGACGGCCAACGCCAGCAGCAAACCCAGGCAGACGGCTAGCCAGGCGGCAGCGCAGCGCAGGGAAAATTTACTGAATAAAACGCTGTTGTTCGTCATGGCTCAGAAGTTTAGGTTCGGTGTGCTGTTGGCTGAAAGTGATGGCGGTACGATCGCCCTGTTTGTCATCGAGCTGAATATGTTCAAGATAGGTGTGGCCCGTCAGGGTGATGGCGGTAAATAATTTGTCCAGTGGTGAGGCCTTAGGTATGAGTACCAATTGCCAGTTATCCTGTCCCTTATCGGTAAACGTTAGCGTGAAATTTTGTTCCAGCACGGCGCGATCGGCCTGGAACAGGGCGCGTAGCAGGTGGTTAAAGCGAAACATTTGTGGGTTGCCCTCGGCGGTTATCACCTCGGGTGGCTGATTGCCGGTAATTTGTACCATCCGGCTATCATTGAGGATCAGCGTCAGCGTAAAGGGCTGTTGTTGTTGCCACCACAGTCCTTTGTCCCGGGATATCAGCAGTTCGCCGGAGGAGCGCAACGGATGTGTTATGCCACTAATGGTGCGTTGCTGGTCAAAATGAGCGCGTACCACCGGTTGATGGGCAAAGCGTTGCTGCAGATCGTCAAGCGTGAGCGCGTGGGCCTGGTTTACCAAGGTTAGCGTTGCCACCAGCGCCAGCAGCAGTGTGGTCGGCATGACGGAAAATATCACGCTGCGGAGGGATTTTTTCATAATGATATTCCCAGCCGCGCTAACAAAACAGGCGGGCAAACGAAACAGAGTGCCTGGGTGTGTTGCTCCACCGCCACCTGAATCGTATAACCGGACGTGGTATTTTTGCCGCTGGCGTCATCAAATATACGATAGCCGATGCGTAAGCGGTTTTCATACTCTTCAATACTTGCTCTCACTCGGATACGTTGCTCAAAGGTCAGCGGCGCCCGGTATTTAACCCGTGCATCCACCACCGGCCAGAGATAACCGGAATCTTTCATTTGCCGATAACCGTAATTAAACTGGCCAAGTAACGCTTCGCGTGCGATTTCCATATAACGTAAATAGTGTCCATGCCAGACGACGCCCATGGCGTCGACATCGTGAAAGGGGATAGTTATCGCTATTTCCGTCGTGAAACGCGGGTCGGTTAACACCATATCAGGCCTCGTTTGGTGGCGTTGGTGCATCGGGCAATCGCCAAAAATCAAAAAAATTGAACCAATCAAGCGGCGAAATCAGGCAATAGTATTGCAGCCTGGCCGCATAGCGATCGACGATATCTTGCAACGCTTGAGGCCGTCGGTCGCGCGGTAAATCCAGTCGGTCGGCGAAGTGTTCATAATAAATCTGCAGTTTCCCCTGTTCCTTTAGAGCAAACATCAGGGCAACCGGACAGCGCAGTGCCGCGGCCAGGATAAAGGGGCCCGGTGGAAACGGCGCTGGAGCGCCGAGAAAGTCACTCCAAATCACCCGTTGCGTAGCATCCCGTCGGTGAGTCGGTATGGCGGTGCGATCGCCGACGATCGCCACCCATTCGCCCGCATCCAGTTTTTCTTGCAATAGCATGGCGGTTTCAGGGCCGATATCCGTCACCGAGATCAGGTTGATTCCCGATTGAGGGTTAATCTGTGCCAGTAGCGTCTGGAAACGCTGCGCATGATCGGTGAAGACCAACGCATTAATCTTGACTCGGCCCTCGCCCTCGGCCAGCGCCCGGCATACTTCGATGTCTCCCAGATGGGAGGCCAAAATCAGCAGTCCGCGCGGGCGATCATTATCCGGCCGTGCCGGTGACAGAGGGGCAAAGTCAATATGTTCACCCATCCGGATACCGCCTTGCCAACTGGCCAACTTATCGAGCATAGCGTCGCCGAAGCGCATAAAATGGCGAAAGCTGTTAAGGGATGACGGCAATGGCCGGTTCTGGCGAGCGGCGGTCTGCCGGACCCGCTGCAAATACGCCATGGATGCCTGACGCTGCACGCGCCCGGTGAGCCAGAAGTAGCCTATTACCGGATAGAGCAATAGCGAGAATAATCTTCTGCCGCCGTGACGGTAGGCGGCCAGCATGCAACGCATACCCAGTGCGCCTTGGCGTTCTGGAACGCCAGACCAGTGCTGCTGTGGCGAACGCCGCTGCCAATTGCGCTTGAGCAGGCCGGGTAGCCGGGGCAACATGCCGAAAAATAACCGGGTATGTAACCAGGACAGGCGGCAATTATCCCTTAGCCCGTCGAAGTGCGACAGTCCATCCGCCGGATAAATCACCCGTGTGGGTATAAAGTGGCTTTCGTTGCCCTGCCAATAGAGCCTGACCATTACCTCGGTATCGAAATTCATCCGTTTGCCGAGATTAATCCGCTGCGCCAGCGCCAGGGTGGGCGCGATGGGATAGATACGAAAACCGCACATGCTGTCCTTGAGCGTCAACGACAAGGTTTCAATCCATACCCATAGGTGAGTGATATAACGACCATAAAGTCTGGCACGTGGTACCGATCGATCGTAAATCGGTCGCCCCGAAATCAAGGTATCGGGGTATATTGCCGATTCGTGCAGCAATATTGGAATATCCTCCAATTGATGCTGACCGTCGGCGTCCACCTGTATTCCATGGGTAAAACCTGCCTGCGCAGCCGCTGCCAGACCGGTAAGCACCGCCTGACCTTTGCCCAGGTTGCGCGGTTGCCGCAGTAGAGTAACGTCGCTTTGGCCGGCGCACAGCTGCTCTAGCAGCTTTTGGGTTGACGCTTGACTACCGTCGTCAACGATAAAGCAGTGCAGACCAAAGGGGCGCAGGCGCGCCATGACCCCGGCCATCATGGCACCGTGATCGAAGCAAGGGATGATAACACAAGGCTTTAGTGGACCCGGACAGGATGCGGTTAAGGGCATAATTTTATCTTCCCACTGCTGATCGTCGGCGCTTCCCGCTGTTGCGGATCACAAAGCTGATAACAAAACAGTAATAACCGGCGCTGCGCTTGCCATTCCAACTGCAAACGCAGCGTTTGTCCTGGCTTGACCGGCCGCTGGAATTTAACGTTTTCAATACCACCGAAAACGCCCTCGGTCATCAATACTTCCCGCCCATAATGCATGGCCCATTCCACCTGAGCCAAACCCGGTAAAATAGGTTGTTCAGGAAAATGACCGCGAAACCAAAACAGCGACGGATCAACTTTTAGCAACAGTTCGGCCTGGGTTTCGGCTGAGATTAGCCGCGATATTTCCAGGGGCAGCCGGTTAAAAAATAACGCGTTGAGCCGATCACTGTCATATTTTCCCCGGCCAGTGCGCGGCATTGCCAGAACGACTCGCCAGTAGCGCGGTACCGCCACCGGTTCAAGCCAAGTGCTCAATCGGCGACGAAATAACTGAGTCAGTGTGGACAATGTGCCCTGATGTAAACCTAGCGTACCCTGCTCTGTTAACACAATAACCGCACCCACACACCGGCGGCCATGTTTGGTGATGGGCACTACCGCCGCCTCGCTGACCTCAGCCATTGCGGTGATGCGTTGTTCTATTTCGCACAGAGAGACTCGTTTTTCTTCTATATTGATCACCTGATCATGGCGACCAGCCAGTTGAAAATGCTGGCCTTGACCGGTAAATTCCAGCCGATCGTCCAGATATTGTCCTTCTGGCTGATCGATGAGCGCCGAGCTCACACGAAGGTGGTTTTCCGACCGGTGGAAATCGATGCCGTCGAACGGTTGCCAGGCATCGGTCTCCTGCCGGCGACGACGCCAGGCTAAAACCCCGGTTTCAGTGGTGCCGTATATTTCCGTGACGCAGGAGCATAACCAGTGTCCGGCCTGCTGTGCCGCTTGCCAAGGCAGCGGGCCCCCAGCGGAGAACACACCAATACAGTCGGGCGCCGGTAACTTTTGGTCGAGCCGGGTTAAAAATGCCGGACTGCTGATAAACAACACCGGAAGCTGGGCGCTTTGACGGATCAAGTGCTCTGGATAGCGGGAGGTTTCCCGTGCGAAAGGGATGCCCAGGGTCATCGGTAAAAACAGGCCGAACGACAAGCCGTACATATGCTGGTGGGTGACGCTTGAGACCACCCGACAACCGGCTATCGGCTTATCCCGTGACGTTTTGCGCACCAACGTCGCCAGCCAGCGGGCCTCGGTGGCCATGGTGCGCAGCGTCTTGCTGATCGCTTTCGGCCGGCCGGTGGATCCGGAGGTGAATATGATCAGCCGGGCATCATCCGCAATAGCCGGTAATATCTCCGTGGCAGGCTGATGAGTCGGTTTAAGCATGATCAGCGGGCAGCCGATGGTCAACGGGGTGTCGCTTATCACACCGTCAAAATCACCACGCTGCTCTTCAAGCTGTTTTTCTCGGTTATGGCCGGGAATCACTGGGGTTTTGCCGCGATGCCAAAGTGCCAGTAATGCGACCAACAACGTATATCCATCCCCCACGCATAATGCCCAGCGTTCTCCTGGCGCGTCAGCCAAATCTAGCCATAAGGCCACAACATCACCGCGCAGTTGTCCAAGCGTCAGCACGCCGCCGTCCCACAAGGAAATGGGTGTATTGTCGGGGCGATCGCAGCTTAGCCATCGCTGAGGCGACGTGATCGCCAAGGAATCTACTGCCCGATGCGTTTGCGCGTTCTGATTATCCATTCTGTTCCCATCAGTAATCCCATTAACAGATAACTGATACCACCATTGTAGAGTGCCCATAAGGGCATATTGCCGTGAAGGCAGGTGAACAAAGCCACTGTGCCGTTAACGATAAAAAAAACGCACCAGATTTGGGTGACCCGCCGGGTATAGATTATCGCCTCTGGCGGCAGCACGGGTTGACGCAGGCGTGCCAGTTGCTCCACCAGGCTGGTTGGACCCAGTAGCGATGTGCCGAACAGCAGCAGCATGAGCACATTCATCATCACGGGATAATAGAGCAGCAGATGGTGGCTCTTCAGTAACCCGCCGGCCAGACAAAGCAGAATGCCAAATAGTGCCAGCGCTTTGGCCAACCCCTCCAGTGCCGGTATTCGGTGCCGGAATGTCAGTAGGCGCAGCAGAAAAAGCACTGCCATCACCAGAGCGATGGTTTCCGCTCGCCAGTGGGTTAAACCAAACCAGATGACGAACGGGTAACACAGTACTGCCAACAGGCTGAACAGACGCAGGGCTCCTACTGGCGATTTTAGTCCAGCTACAGGTTTGCAACGGGCGGCCATGAAATTATCCCGACGCCAGTAATACTGTCACCGCATCCACTACATCTTGCACGGTCCTAACGGATTTGAACGTCTCCGGGCTGATTTTTTTACCGGTTTTCTTTTGTAAGTGCACAACCATATCCACAGCGTCGATACTGTCGAGATCCAAATCTTCGTACAATCGTGCCTGCGGCGTAATCAACGCCGGCTTGGTGTCAAACAATGCGATGAGCAATTGCGACACATCTTGGTAAATAGTGTTTTTATCCATTGATGGACCTGTTCTTCTGAGTTTTACCCGTCATACTTCATGTTGCAGGTGCGTTGGCTTTCCTCGCTCACCCCAGTCACTTACCGGTGTAAGCTCCTGGGAGTTCGCTGCGTCGTCGCCTTCCTGCTAACGCGAATTATTTAGGGTATATTGCGTCATACTTCACGTTGCAGGGGCGTTGGCTTACTGCAACGTAAAATCCAGTGGCTTAAAAGGGTTACCCAGCAGCCTGCTGCGACCGAATATAGGTCGATAGTGTAGCCACCGAGAAAAAATGCTGGCGTATTTCTTGATTTTCCGCCGATAGTACGACGTTATAGCGGCTTTTCACCGCCAGGCCGAGTTCCAGCGCATCAATGGAATCCAATCCCAGTCCGTCACCAAACAACGGTGCGTCGGTGTCTATATCTTCGGTATTGATACCTTCCAAATTAAGGGTATCAATAATGAGCTGCTTGATTTCCACATTGAGCTGTTGCATGGCGTTATCTCAAAAGTTTAACAATTTTTCGGATCCAGGACCGAAGTCAAATAGGTGGTTAAGCGCCGAGCCGCCAGGGCGGGAGAACGATCGTCGGCGGAAAAAAAATCACCGGCAGAAAGTAACGCTTTAACGTCAATAATGAACAGTGGTTTCGCTGAGGGTATCTGATACCATTTGCTGCCTTTACAAAGAAAGGGCTGGCTACAGCGAATATGCACGATGCGGATATCGCAGCCACTGCGTACCGCCAGGTTTGCTGCGCCGCGTTGTAACTGTATTGGTTCGCCATAACGCGTGCGCGTTCCTTCTGGAAAAATCAACAGTCTCCCCCCGTCCCGCAGCCGCTTGCCGCTTTCAGCCAACAGAATTTCCGCCTGCGAGTTGATCAGATAATCTGCCGCTTTAATGGCGCCGCTGACATAAATATTATCTTGTAATGCCTGCTTGACCACACAATCACACTGCGGCATGACTGACGCCAACAACACATAGTCCAGTAGTGTCGGATGATTCGCCAGCACGAGATTTCCGCGATCCTGATCAAGCAAATGTGCGCCGTGAATCTGAAAATCCAACACGCCCAATTGGCGCGTTATCGCCAAAAAAAACCGAAAGCTTGCTGATATCAGCCGGCGTGCCAAAAAGGTGCGTCGAGGCGGATCGCGTAACAGTAGACACAGAATATGAAACCATGCGGTAATCAACAATCCGCCGATTCCGAATAAAACGAAACAGCCCCCGGTCATCAATAATCGCCAGGTAAATTTCAGCGCATTATCGGGTTTGGCCCAGACGGGTGGGGCTTCAATGGTATTCATTGACAACTCCAGCGCCAGCGTAGCCGCTCACCGGTTATGCTGAACTCCCTTTTGCCGCTCAACCAGCTATGCAAAAAGCGTAGGCTTTGCGGCAAGACGCGGGGGAGAGGTTTACCCTCAAGCGGTTGTGAGACGCAGTGTAATGTCTCGCCGGCGGTCAGCAGCAGCGCGGTGGCATAAGGATAATTTGGCGTACCGGACGCCATCAATGGGTGATAAAACGCAGGGATGTGATTATCGAAGTCCACCAGCAAAACACGCTGATAGCCACTTTTTATCAACACCAGTGCTTCGACCAGACCTTGCTGGAAACTGTCCTCCCCCGCAGAAAGTGACGTTGAGACCAGCGGCGCGTTGCCCACGATGGTCAGGCTGCCAACGGCAGCATTATGCACCGACATGGTAAAATCGGTGGGTGAGAGGGGATGCTGTTGGGCAAGAGCGTCAAGTATCCGTTGATTTCGCTCCAGTTCGCCGTGACGGCTGGTAAAAACCACCGCCTCGGGCTGGTGGCGCCGGAGCAGTGCCAGACCGTTATCCACCGCCAAACGACTACCCGCGCTTAGGCGGCGGGCGGTCATCATCGGCAAATTAGGGCAATTCGGCAGCGGCGCGTCAGCAGAAATAGCCGGCGCGATCAGGCTCCACTTCCTCCAGTGATCATGGGTGGAAAGTCCGGGCGCCGACGCTTGCCAATCAAGGATATTTAACGCGATATTCATATAACCACTTAACCACTCCGACAGAAAACTGCACATCCACTCGTATCGACACCGTACAATACCGGCGTAAAAAGGCGTCAAGGCCCCTTATCTAGCATAGTCTCACTTCTGCCACCACCCTTGCATTGATTTACAACGCAAGGATGCGATCGCGTTACCAAACAGATTGACGTCGGGTGGAACGGAATGTTTATCCCCGTTATCTTTCACGCAGCAAGGTATATTCAGTTTGCGGTATTGATCAAACGGATCTGAATGTCCTTATTCAGATTGGCGATCCAATGGTTATAATTGCGATGTATATTGCCCTTGGTGTCAGCCAGCAAGTTTTTACTGGAAACATAATGGATACTATAGCTGTCGGGGCTGTAGGTTATTTGGATATTCGCTTGATGATCCCGAGCCTTAAGGCTGCCGTTGATCACGCCCGGTTGCACCGGTGTCATGACCCATTGGCGCGCCATGCCGGCCTGCAAAATGGCCTGCTTAACGTGGTCAGCCGAATAATGTACTGCCAAGGGGGTATCCACGTTAACGATGCGGGCGGTACGAGAGCCGCAACCGGCCAATGCCAGTGTGCAGATAAAAGCCATTAAAAGGGGTTTAATCGATTTCATTGTTGCTACTTTTCCCTGTAATTTATCAGATGATTGTACTATCGGCAGAAGCGCGGGCATCTTAAATCAATCAAGAAGATTATGTAAATATTACTTTGAAATCGGGGTACGATTCATTTAATAAGAGAGGCGATTTACCTTTAATCCTCCCTCTCATGGGAAAGTGGTAGTGCGGCAATTTGATAACGGGTACTACGGCCGCCACCGGGCAATTTTTCCAGACATCCCTTGGCCAGCAGATCCGTTAAATGGCGAGTTGCTGTGGCTTTACTGACTTTTGCGACCTTTTGATATTGGGTGGCGTTTATACCAGATATAAACCCTTTTACCCCACCGTCCAACAGGCGGTTTAAGACGTTTTTTTGTTCCATTGATAAGTTGGTATGTTGAAAACGCTGCCAGAAGCGCGTTTTTTTCAGGGTTTGATTAACTGTTGCCAACGCATGTTCTAGTGTGGCCTTTAACGTATCCAGGAACCATCCCAACCAGGGCGTGATATCCATGGTACCCCGTTGGCATTGCTCCAGAATTTGATAATACTCCTGTCGACGCGCCAAGATCGACATAGACATGGCATACAGCCTTACCGATTGATTATCAGCTTGTGCCAAGGCCAAATCTGTTAAAGCGCGGGTAATACGTCCATTTCCATCGTCAAATGGATGTAATGTTATAAACCAAAAATGGCTGATTGCAGCACGCAGTAAGGGGTCTAGTTGACGATTGGCATCCGTCTGGTATTGATTGAACCATACCAAAAAATGCCTAAGCTCGTGCTCAAGAATATCTTGAGGCGGCGCAACAAAATGAATTATAGGCCGGTCTATACGCCCGGAAACCACTTGCATCAGTTCGTCAGTGCGCAGTTTCCCAACCTGAATAGCATATATTGAGAGTGGGTTTTTGGGGAATAAGCTGACGTGCCACTTTAATAAGCGTTCCAGAGTTAATGGTCGTTGCAGTTCAGTGACGGCGTCGAACATCATTTCAGCCACCCCCTCCGAGCGATCGGTTATTGGGTAGGGTTTATCCTCGCCAATACCTAACCGTTTGGCCAAAGAGGAACGTACCGATTGTGCATTCAATCGCTCATCTTCAATAGCAGAAGAGGCAAGAATATTGGCTAGCATATTGTCTAAACTGAATCTGAGATCGGCTGTTTCGTGGATGGCGGAGGTTTTACCGATCAAAACGCCTAACAATAGACGTACTGCGCGTAGTTGGCGGTTTATTTCCTCGTCATTCCAGTAAAATGACGGCCAATCAGGCTGTTGCCATATCCAATCAGGTTCCATGGCCACCTCAGTTTCATTAGTGAGCCGAATAGTCATATTATTCGGCTCATACCATGAGCCGAATAATATGACTATTCGGCTCATGGCACAAGCGTGACATCGCGTATTCGGGGTCAGCCTGCGACTAAATCACCGCGGATCACCAGCGGTACTCCGCCGTTGTTGAGACTGCCGGTAATCATCTCCAGGGCCTTTTCCGCCAGTTTTTCCAGGGGATACTCAATGGCCGGTAGTGGCTGTAGGGAACCAGGCAACGGTGTGGTACCGTCCAGGCTGATAATGGATAAGGAATCCGGTACGGTCCGGCGATAGGCGTGCAGCACTGAAATGGCTTCCTGCGCGTCGGTTTGATTCATAACGACTAACCCGTTGAAATTAGACCCTTTATTTATTAAAGTTTGTAGCGCCACTCTAAGCGATTGATCGCGGGAAGACACCAGTTGGCGGTCATAAGGAACCAAATGGTATTCAAGGCCACGGCGGTAGCCTTGCAATACCTGTTCGGCGGTGTCGCCGTCAGCATAGTTGAGCAAGGCCAATCGACGGCGGCCATGACTTATCAGGTATTGGCAGGCGGTTTCGGCAGCAAAAGCGTGGTCGAAGCTGATGCTATGCTCCCCCGGTGTGTCCAGGCAGTCGATTAACACCACACTACCTTCCAGCGGCGGCAACGCGAAGCGTGCGCCAATCACTAACAGTGCATCACACAATCCTCTTCCCAACGAGACGCTGGCGCTGGTGACGCCGGCGGCATCGTCGGCGAAACGCAACAGCAAGTGCTTGTTATAGAGACGAAACTGTTTTTCCAACGCGGGAAGGTAATCCACCGCGTGCTGCATGGATTCCATCGCACAGATGACCCCCACACACCCGGTGGATTGGGCATTCAAGGATTGCGCTATCAGGTTTGGCTGGTAGTTCAACGCACTGGCGGCTTTTAGCACCGCCTGGCGACTTTCCTCCCGCACGCCACGACTACCACTGATTACGCGCGATACGGTGGCTTTGGATACCCGCGCCAAACGGGAAACATCATTGATCGTCGCCATATGCCTACTATTGTTGCTGCCGTTGATAAAGTATAACCATCTCATTAATTAATTCGCGCGCCAAGATGGCGTTCATTAAATGATCTTGCGCGTGCACCATGATAAGTGTCATGGGCACCCGCCCTTCACCTTGGTCTTCGCCGATCAATTGGGTCTGGATGCGATGAGCCGCCTTAATAAAATTATCCGAGTCCGCCAAAAGTTCCCCTGCTCGGACAAAGTCGCCATTGCGCGCGCATTGTAGCGCGGTCATGCATTGACTTCGCGCTTCCCCGGCATTCACCAGGATGGTCATGATGGTTGTTTCGCTGTCCATTATTTGTCCTCAGTGGTGAAACCATGCTGACGTGCAACGTCCGCCAGCCATAGACCGCTTTTTTTCACCGTGCGCTGCTGAGTGGCTAAATCAAGCTGTACCAGACCGTAACGGTTTTTATAGGCGTTGCTCCAGGACCAGTTATCAATAAAGGTCCACATATGATACCCCAGGCAGCGGCTGCCTTGTGCCAGTGCCCGATGAACCCATACCAGGTGTTCTCTTACAAAATCAATTCGATAGTTATCCTCAATGCGACCATCCTGTAGGAAGCGAAGCTCGTCTTCCACGCCCATGCCATTTTCGGAAATATAACAACGTGGATTGTTATAATTTTCCCGCAAATTGGTCAAGATATCGTAGATGCCGCGCTCATAAATTTCCCAACCGCGCCACGGATTCATTTTACGACCGGGCATCTGATAGTGATCAAATAGCCATTCAGGCATAAAGGGCGCAGCGGGATTGACCTGGTTGGCGCGACACTGTACCCGGCGTGGCTGGTAGTAATTAATGCCCAGTAAATCCACAATGCCGCTGGCCAACAGTTGCCGATCGCCGGGCAGGCAGGTCGGTAATTGGTCATATTGCCCGAGCAACGCGACCAACTCATCTGGATAGGTGCCGCGCAGTGCTGGATCAAGGAAGCTGCGGTTAAACAACAAATCGGCATGATTGGCCGCCGCCACGTCCGCCGGATTTTGGGAGCGCGGATAAGACGGGGTCAGATTAAGAATGATACCAATGTCGCCGTCGCAGTCGGACTGACGGAAACGTTGCACTGCCATGGCATGGGCCAGCATGGTGTGATAGGCCACGGTAGCCGCGCGTTTGAAATCCACCACGTTGGGGTAATGGAAATCGTACAGATACCCGCCTTCAACCGGCACTATGGGTTCATTAAAGGTGAACCAGTGCTTGACCCGATCGCCAAACAGCTCAAAGCAGAGCGCGGCGTAATCGGCATAGGCCTCGACGACGCGCCGGTTTTCAAACCCCCCCTGCGCTTGCATGGCCATCGGCATATCGAAGTGGAACAGGTTAATAAAAGGAGTGATACCCTGAGCCAGCAGTTCGTCAATGACCTGGTTGTAAAATGCTACCGCCTGCGGATTGCAGGGGCCTTGCCCATCGGGTATCAGGCGCGCCCAAGACAGCGACGTGCGAAAACTATTATGGCCAGTCTGTTTCAGTAGGGCAATATCCTCGCGCCAATGGTGATAAAACGTCGAGGTATTTTCCGGCCCCACCCCTTGGAAAAAGCGTTCCGGCTGCAGTTCGAACCAATGGTCCCAAACATTGGGGCTTTTGCCAGCACCGAGAGATTCTCCTTCGGTTTGCGGGGCTGAACTGGCGCTGCCCCACCAGAAATCTTTCGGAAATAAATACTGCATAAAAATGTCTCCTTAGTTTCTTTTAGGAATTCAGCGCTACCTGAGCTTCAGCTTCTTGGTTTTCATCTTGTTTTTTTAACAAGGTCCGTTCGTAGGCTTTGAGGAAGGGGTAGTACATCAGAGCCGACATCACCATACAGAACACACACATAATAACCGGACTCAAGGTCCAGTTGGCGGCCCATGACGCGCCGATCGGTGCCGGGGTTGTCCAGGGAGTAAGCTGCACAACTTGCGAGACCCAACCCAGTTTGGTGGCAGTCCAGGCAAAGGTGGCGTTGATCATCGGCACAAAGATAAATGGCAGGAACATCACCGGATTCATGATGATCGGTGTGCCAAATAAAATGGGTTCGTTGATATTAAAAAAGCTGGGCACGACCCCCATGCGACCGATGGTACGCAAATGCACCGACCGGCTTAGCAGTAACAGGAAAGCCAGCGGTAGGGTGGATCCGACGCCGCCTATCAGTAGATAGTGATCCCAAAATCCCTGCAGGTAGATATGAGGTAGCGGCGCACCGGCGGCCAGAGCGCTTTGGTTTAGCGCCAGGTTGGTCATCCAGAACGGGTTCATGATGCCGGTGACTATCAATGCACCATGGATACCGGCAAACCAGAGAATTTGGCAAATCAGAACCGACAGCAGCATGGCTGGCAATGAATCCGATGCGGAAACCAACGGCGCAAGCAGCTGCATGATGGCTTCAGGGATAATCATGCCGGTAAAGTGTTCCACCAACAGGTTCAGTGGATGCAGGGTGGCGACGATGACCACGACCGGGATCAGAATTTCAAACGAACGGGCCACCCCGGTAGGCACCTCTTTTGGCAGGCGAATGGTAATATTGTGGTGTTTAAGCCAGGCATACATTTCGCTGGAATAGATGGCTGCGATGATCGCGGTGAAAATTCCCTGACCGGAAAAATAGGCAACTGAAATTTGTTTATCATGATAGGGAGCGGCTACCAGCAAAAACGCCATAAACGCCAGCAGGCCGGACATTATGGGGTCGAGCTTGTAGTGTTTTCCCAGGCTGGCACCGATGCCGACCGAAATAAAAAAGGTCATGACGCCCATGCTGAGATTAAATGGCAGCATCAGTTGATCACGGTAGCGCACGGAAAAATCCAGCCAGCTGCGGGCGAAACGCCAATGAGTGTCAGGGTCGAACGGTGGAAAAATAAATACCAGCATAAACGAACCGATAATCATAAAAGGCAGCGCGGCAAGAAAACCGTCGCGGATGGCGATAATATGTTTTTGCTGACCGACGCGGCCGGCCATAGGGGTAATGTGACGCTCGATAACGTCGACCATAGCTTCGTATAGGGTACTCATGGTGTCGTCCTGTAGTGAGTTATTTGATCAGTGAGAGCGCAAAATCCAGCACCTTATCGCCGCGCTGCATGCCGTAGTCCATCATATCGATAGCCGCCACTGGAATGCCCCGCTCCGCGGTTTTCTCCGCCAGGGATTCCAACATATATTTCACCTGCGGCCCCAGCAGTACCACTTGGTAGCGTGGGAACTGCTCATCAAACTCACTCACGCCATACGCATCGATGTTAACCTCCAGGCCGCGTTTTTCCGCCTCGGCCTGCATTTTTTTTACCAACATGCTGGTGGACATCCCAGCGGAACAACACAACATGATAGTTTTCATTTTTACCGTCTGAATGAATAGTGGGTTTCGCCACTATTGGATAGAATAAGGAAACCGGTTTCCAACGGTTTGTCCGCATTTTGTGAAGGCTTTCAAGGAAACAGGTGAACCCAATGGACAATGTGTGAATGACGTCACGTATTTGCCTGATAATTGGTCACCGATCACACATATTAATAGGTGTCGCTTTCTCGAACGACGAGTGATAGCTTGAAAGGATTGCGGGCCGCCGGTCCATAACGCTGCGCTAGGGTGGCGATCGTTCAAGGTTGTAATCTAATGAGTTATCGGTATCAGCGGCAGTGGACATGGTCAGTTTTGAGCGTAGCGGCGTTACTCTTATCGGCGTGTAGCACCCATATGGCAACTAAAACCAGCGGATTTCTTGGATCCTATGATCACCTGGTTCCTGCTACCGATGGCAGTATGCGTATGTTGCGCACTCCCTATGCGCTGGATCCCGCACATACCGTTATCACCGCGGTTGAATGGCGGGTAACCGGTTCCAACCGGTTATCGGCCGAAGAGCGGGCTATGCTGCTTAGCGCACTGAAAACCGGCCTGCAGCAGGAAATCAATCGTCTGCCTGCGACCCATAGTGGCCGGTCGGTTGAAATTCGGGCGGCCATAACGGATATTGCCACGGTCTCTCCCGCCCTGAACGTGCTTAGCGTTGCACTGATAGCCGCGCCGCTGGACCGGGGGGGCGCAGCGGTTGAAATTGAAGCCGTGGATACTGACACCGGTAACCAGTTAGCCGCCATGAGCATGGGGTATTTTGCACCCATGAGCGATCTTCAAGCACGGTTCAGTAGCCTGGCCCCGGCCACCATAGCGCTAAATAAAGAATCCGCAGAATTTGGATCGCTTCTGCACCCCTAAAATGATGGGGCGGGTTTTCCGGTTGCTACCCTTAACCGGAATCAGCCGGCTTTTTATTGCATACCTGCTGAGTTTTATGAACGTATGCTCGATGCGATGGCCTTGATGATCAAGCGCCGGTTTATCAGGTTATTGACGATGAGTTAATTATTTCGGTAGTAGCGGTAGGGAAAAGAGAGCGTAGTGATGTTTATAATATTGCTAGTGAGCGTTTAAAATAGTAGTGTGTTTTATACATTTTTTGCATATGGTAAAATATTATTTTTATTAAATGCACCGGCATAAAATAATCACTAGACTGGTCTTGAACTCAATGCTGATGACGTACTGGTTTTGTTCGTTAAACGGTGATCCCCATTAGAAATGAGGATCACTACAGACTTATAGGCATATTCAACGGTTAAATGATAAATATCGAATATGCCTTATGAATAAACACACGCTATAGGTTACATCAGATAGCGGGTTCACCTTCATACGCTTTTCTATATAACTCAATAATCTCTTCTTTTGTTGCTTTACGGGGATTGGTCAGATGACATACATCTTTTTGGGCATTTTCAGCCATAATGGCAAAATCCTCAGGTTTCACACCCAGGATCTTCAAATTACGAGGAATACCAACCTGTTTGCTCAAGCGTTCGATCGCCTTAATGGCTTTAACTGCAGCATCATCGGTAGAAAGGCCGGTTATATTTTCACCCATTGCTTCAACAATGTCTCTAAAGCGATTTAGGTTACTCATCAGGTTAAATGACTCAACATAAGGGAGTAAAATAGCATTACAGACCCCGTGCGGTAAGTTATAAAAACCGCCGAGTTGGTGAGCCATTGCGTGTACATAACCTAAAGATGCATTGTTAAATGCAATGCCTGCCAAATATTGGGCATAAGCCATATTGTCTCTGGCTTTCATATATTCGCCATTAGCCACTGCTTTAGGCAAATATTGAGTGATCATGGTGATTGCTTTTAATGCGGCAGTATCAGTAAGCGGATTGGCCATCGTTGAAACATAAGCTTCAATAGCATGCGTCAATGCATCCATACCCGTTGCTGCAGTAAGAGCGGGTGGCATCCCTACCATGAGTTCTGGATCATTGATAGAAATTTGTGGCGTTACTCGCCAATCGACAATGGCCATCTTAACTTTTCGTTCGGTATCGGTGATGATACAGAACCGGGTAATTTCAGATGCAGTACCCGCAGTGGTATTAATAGCCATTAATGGAATCATGTCATTATTGGATTTATCAACACCTTCAAAATCCTTTATATTACCGCCATTCGCTGCAATGAGACCAATGCCTTTAGCACAGTCATGTGAAGAACCGCCGCCAAGGGAAACAATAGCATTGCAACCATTTTCTTTATAGGCTTTAATTCCATCCGCAACATTTCTATCTGTAGGGTTTGGCTCTGCACCACCGAAAATATGAACATCAATTCCTGCTTTTTTGTAAATATCAGAAATTTTATCGGCCATACCGTTATGGGCAAGGAATTTATCGGTGACGATCATTATTTTTTTTACTTTTAAAGTCTTGGCTAATTCACCGGCTTCTTGTGAACTACCTTCTCCAAATACATTTCGTGTTGGTAAGAAATAATAAGTTGACATTCTTTTTCCTCTTTTCAGTAATTCGGCTTTATGTATTTACTGCCAATAGGCCATTCAGGCTTTCTGAAAAATAAATCAACAATTAGGTCAATACTAATATTATATATATAATTGTCAAGCTGAATATAAATACCATAAAGTGATCTAGCGCAACGACAAATGCTTTTTTAAATAGATAGGGGTTTATGGTTGGTATTAATCTTAAGGCTAAGTCAGTGACATGAGATAATCAATAGTGACGTTGGGTTTTGTTAAATAAATCTGGTTCAAACCCACGCTTGCACCGCGTTGTTCAATAGCCGCTGCAGGTGCATCGTGGCCGGGGAGTGTTTACTTGGACTTTGCAGCAAGGTGATGCCTAGGGTAGGTAGGGCGGGCAGAGTGGGGTGTGCATTGGCGATAAGCTCTGTCGGCCGGCCCATCTTTGAGCGCACCGTAACACCCAGTCCGGCGCTTACCGCCGCCCAAATCCCGCTCAGGCTATGGCTGACAAAGGCGACACGCCAGGAAATACCCGCAGCGTCAAGGGTGGTGATCGCCTGGGAGCGCATCAGACAGGGGGCATCAAACATCACCAGTGGCAAGGGCTGACCTTTTTCCAGATAAGTCGCGATAGCCAACTGTGGGTGTGATATCCACTGCAGCGGTAGCTGGGCTAAAGGGCGAGCGCCCGGCATAGACTGGGTATCCAGCCAGCTTAGGGCCAGATCCAGTTGTCCACAATCGATAGCCGCAAGCAACGCCTGGTTGCGATCAATGCGGGCGGTGATCTGCAGGTTGGGATGGTCGCGGGAGAACTGGCCGAGAATGGCCGGCAGCAGCGTCTCACCAAAATCTTCCTGCATGCCAAAACGCACTTCTCCCGCCAATACACTGCCACGTACCGCCATCACGGCCTCATCGTTAACCGCCAGCAGCCGACGGGCGTAGCTTAGCAATATTTCGCCACTATCGGTCAAACAGAGATGCCGGCCGTTTTTTCGTACCAATGCGGTACCGCACTGTTGCTCCAGCTTTTTTAATTGGGCGCTCACCGCTGAGGCAGACCGGTTCAGGCGCAGCGCGGCCAGCGCGAAATTGCCCAATTCTATCCCCGCCACAAAGCTACGTAACGCCTCGGTGTCCAGGGCAATGGTTCGGTTATGCATAATTGTCTCGCTTTTCAGGATGAACGATACCAAATATTTCGATTTTCTTAATCATAGCATCATTTAATAATCAACACCGACCCCTCTGTCACTGGAGTTTTGCCATGTCCCAACCGTTAAATCGCGATACCTTGGCCGCCATTGCCCCCAAACTGGCGCAATTGACCAAAGACGTGTTGTTTGAAGATATCTGGTGTCGGCCGCAATTGAGTCCACGAGATCGCAGCCTGATCACCCTTGCGGCTCTTGTGGCGCTGGAGCGCACTCAGCAGATCCCCTGGCACGTGGCGTTCGCCGAGCGTAACGGCGTGCGTCACGACCAGGTGGTTGAGCTTATCACCCACCTGGCTTTTTACGCCGGTTGGCCGGCGGCAGTGTCGGCCCTTGGTTGTCTGTCAGAAGGGGAGCAATGATGCCATTTACCCGAATTATCTTCCGCCAGGGTCGGTGGGACGATGAGTTGCACCGTATCTCGGATATCCTGCATCAGGCCCTGGTGGATGAGTTTGCCGTACCACCGGCCGATCGTTTCCAGGTCATTGAGGCTCTGGCTTCAATGCATCTGATCTATGATCCGCATTACCTGACCGGCCGACGTTCTGCCGACTATTTGCTCTTTCACATCACTGCCGGTAAACCGCGCGATGGCGATCAAAAACGTAATTTTTACCGGATACTCACCGACCGCCTGGTCGCAGCGTTGGGTATATCGCCGGACGATATTATGATAGTGATGCAGTTTACCTCCCCAGAGGACTGGTGTTTTGGCAACGGCACGGTTTTTACCCTGGAGGCGCTATGATTGCTATGCAATACAGCTTCACCCTGCCAGAGGATTACGCGATGTCGATTATCGAACGGCGTATCGCCGATAACGGGGCTCGGTTGGATGGGTTTCCCGGACTGATGTTCAAAACCTATTTGTACGCGCGCGGGGACGACCCGCTGCCGACCAATCACACCGCATCGGCGATCTGCCCGCGCAGCCACCGGTGTGCCGGGTCGCGATGGGAGCGTTCATGCCATAACATCACCATCTCGAAACCCGGCACGTCAATCGGTGGCGCTATCATTTGTAACCCGTCGGTATCGCGCACCAGACGTGAGGGCAATAAACCCACCAGATCGGTGCTTACCAACACCGAACGCATATACAGGAAGTGCGGTACACAAAGCACTACCCGGCGGGATAATCCCATGTCCGCCAGTATCTTATCGGTAATGCTGTTAAAACCGCCGCCATCCGGTGATACGATCACCTGTTCGAGTTTGCAAAATTGAGCAATTGTCAGGTTGTTTTTCAAGTGCGGATGACCTGCGCGGCCAACCAGGACATAGCGTTCGGTAAACAGTATCCGGCGGCGCAGGTTGGACGTTTTGTTATCGCTGGTATGGAAGGCCAGGTCAATCTCGCCTTGCTCCATTTGTTTGGCGATCGACGCCGGTGTCAATTCAAATACAGCCAGCCGGGTACGAGGCGCTGCCGCCCGCATCCCATTCAACGCCGGCAGCAGGATGGTTGATTCGCCGTAGTCCGACGCGGCCACGCGCCAGGTATTGCTGGCCTGTGCTGGATTAAACACACTGGTGGGTGACAGCGCGTGTGCCAGAACGTCCAAGGCCATGCGTAATGGTTCACGCAGTTCATCGGCACGGGCGGTGGGTCGCATCCCTCGCGGCCCAGGGAGCAGTAGTGGGTCGTCGAGGATATTCCTCAGTTTGCCCAGTTGGACGCTTACCGACGGTTGCGATAGATTGAGCCGTTGTGCCGCACGGGTAACATTATGTTCCGCCAGCAACATATTGAGCGTGATGAGTAGATTAAGATCCAGCCCTCTGAAATTGTTCATAACAATACCTGGAATAGTAAAAATTCATTTCCACTATATCTTAACCCGACCTATTCTGCGTCTTTCCCTTGATGGAGGATTATGATGAACGTGCTTATCGTTTATGCCCATCCCGAACCCCGCTCATTGAACGGTTCGCTGTTGAATTTTGCGGTCAAACGCCTGGAAGATGCCGGGCATAGTGTCCAGGTGTCCGATTTGTATGCCATGCAATGGAAGGCCGCGTTGGATGCCGACGACAGTGTGGTGGACCGACTAGCCGGTCAGCGTTTTGATCCCTCGCTGGATTCCAGACGTGCGTTCGAGCAGGGCACGCAGAGCCAGGATATTGCCCGTGAACAGGAAAAACTGCGATGGGCAGATGCGGTAATACTGCAATTCCCCTTGTGGTGGTTCTCTATGCCGGCCATCCTTAAGGGCTGGGTAGAACGGGTATACGCCTGTGGTTTAGCTTATGGCGTGGGAGAGCATTCCGACACGCATTGGGGCGATCGTTACGGTGAGGGCGCCATGGCCGGCAAACGGGCGATGCTTGTCGTCACCACTGGGGGATGGGAGTCACATTACAGCCCGCGCGGCATTAATGGCCCAATTAACGATATTTTGTTTCCGATTCAGCATGGGATTCTGTACTACCCTGGTTTTGACGTCTTACCGCCAATGGTGATTTATCACACCAGTCGTATTGACTCGGAACGCTATACCGAGGTGTGCGACCTACTGGGGCAACGCCTCGATAATCTGGCAAATACGGCGCCAATCCCTTTTAGACGACAGAATACCGGTGAGTACGTTATTCCCGAGTTGACGCTGCGCCCTGACATTGCACCAGGGCGGTCAGGTTTCGAGGCACACCGCAAATAGACGGTATTGTGCACAGGTTTGGTCGTGTCAAACAGTGGCTGACGAAAGGAAAAGCCCCATCTGGGGCTTTTTCCTACGCATATCAGGCCAGGAAGCCAGCCCAAGCACCGAATATACCGATAATAAAAATGACGATTATCATCAGCAGCGGATTGATTTTTTTACGCAGCAGCCGACAGACCAATAAGGTCAATAACAGCGGCAGCATGCCCGGTAGCAATTCATTCAAGATACCTTGAACGGTGGTGGTCACCACGTGGCCATCGGTCCCGGTAATACGTGAAATCACGATGGGCACGTTGATTGTGGTCCATTTACAAACCAGTGCGCCCATAATGAACAAACCCAGGATAGAGGCCGACTCGGTCAACTTCTGAATGCGGTTACCACCCAAATCGGCCAGTATTTCCCGTCCTTTCTCATAACCGTATTTGAGGCCGAAATATTTTACCGGCAGACGAATGGCATTAAAGGCCAGAAAGAAAAATAGGGGTCCCATGACACTGCCATTCAGTGCCAGCGACGCGCCCAGAGCCGCCAGTACTGGGCGAAGCGTCCCCCAAAAAATCGGGTCGCCGACGCCAGCAAATGGCCCCATTAAGCCGACTTTAACACCACTTATACTGTTGCCCTCAATATTGGCGCCATTGGCTTTTTCCTCTTCCATCGCGCCGGTCACGCCAAGAATAGGTGCCGAACAAAAGGGTTGAGTATTAAACCATTCTAAATGGCGTTTAAGCGCTTCATTTCTTTCAGGGCCGGGTGCATAAAGGCGCTTGATGGCCGGCAGCATAATAAAGCAGTAACCCAACGCCTGCACACGTTCAAAGTTGAATGACCCTAACAGGAAATTCGAGCGTATAAACATATTCACGATATCGCCTTTGGTGAGTTTTTTTTCCCCTAGGCCAGTCTGGTGGGTAGTCATCATTGATATCCTTGGTTAAGCGTCGAGATCGTCTTCGTCGTTTTGGAATGAGGTAGTGCCGTTTGCGGCGGGAAGAGGCGCAGCATTAGGTTTGGCCTGATATTTCGGATTCAGTTGCATATACAACAGCGCACCCACCAAGCCAAGACCACCGAGCCCGACCAAATTAAAATTGGTAAAAGCGGCAATTAAAAAACCGGCGAAGAAAAACGGCATCAGATATTTTACGCTCATCATATTAATTACCATGGCGTAACCGACCACGACGATGATGCCGCCGCCAATTTGCAACCCATGGGTAACCACATGAGGAATACTGCTGAGGATGGCTTCAACGGAATCGACGCTCAGCATAATCACTAAACAGGTCGGGATCATGACGCGCAGCGCCTGAAAACACAGCGCCGTAATATGCATGATTTCAATACCACGGATATTGCCTTTATCGGCGTAGGCGTCGGCGCGGTGGATCAGAAATACGGTCAAGGTACGGACAAATATCGTCAATGCCTGCCCGGCGGCGGCCAGGGCGACCGCAATAGCAATGCCCTCACCCACACTTTGGTGGGTATTGATCACCAGAATGGTCGAAATTACCGAGGCCATTGCCGTATCCGGTGCCATCGCCAGTCCGACATTCATCCACCCCAGGGCCATCATTTCCAGCGTGCCGCCCAGAATTATCCCGGTGGTCATATCGCCCAGGATCCAGCCAACCAAGGTACAGGCTACCAGCGGCCGGTGGGTCTGCCCCTCGTCGAGCACGCTGCCCATGCCGGTAATAGCCGCGACAATCAACAATAATACTATCTGTAAGGTAGTCATAATGGTCTCGATTATTTTAATTTTGTCATGAAATCAACAGGGGTATCTGAGGGTAATTGCCGTAATTCCTGTTTTACTCCCAGCGATTGCAATATTTTGAAAGCAGCAATATCATTTTTATTTACGCTTACCGATTTGGTTATTTGCTCGCGATCATTTTCAAAACGCATACCACCGACATTAACACTGACTATCTTGACGCCGCCTTCTACCAGGCGTAGGACATCGCGGGGGTTTTCAAATAACAAAAACGCGCTGACGCCGTCATAACGTGGGCTATGGTAGGCTTTAATCATCTTCTCCACCGATACGACACTGGCGGTCATATTGGATGGTGCCACTGAAATCAGCAGCGATTTACGTAACTCATCTGCGGCTACCGCATCAGATACGACAATAAGTCGATCCGCCGGGAATTCTTTAACCCAGCGGGTCACTACCTGCCCGTGAATAAACCGGTCGTCGATCCTGGCTAATAAGATTTGCATTTACAGTTCCTCTTCTGGTTTATTATTATTCTTTAATGTCAATTTCAGAGACTTCACCCCCTCCTTTGCCATGTTAATTGCTGTTTCAACCAGCTGGTTATAATCGGTAATGTCATCACGCTCCATGAACAGATTGACCAACATAGGAATGTTCACACCGGTCACCACGTCCCAGTTTGGTTTATTAATGGCTAACAAGCTGGCTGCATTAAATGGACTGCCCGCATACATATCCACCAGAAACAGCACACCATCTTCCAGAATCAATTCAGGCAACTTCGCCTCAAATTTGCTAATCAGATTGTTGACGTTCTCACCAGGAAAAAAAGAAACTGCACAGACGTTTTTTTGCGGTCCGACAATCATTTGTGCCGTATTCAATAGCGGTTCGGCCGCGTCACCGTGTGTAGCAATGATAAAGGCCGTATTCATCGCGTAAACATCCTTTTGATTATGACTGAAGAGATGCTTTAATTAATTGCAATGAGTGTGCCATAATTGTGTATTAAAAGTTCGATGGGTGTCTGGCGCGGTTATGGCACTGTGTTTCGGCCATGGGTGAGGCGGGTCAATACACTATAAAGGAAATTTAATACGCTTGATGAGGAAGTGTTTATTCGAATGGAGTTGAGTGTATTAAATAAAAACCCTCACTAATACACTCTGATACATAGTGCATATCATGGATAATAATGAGATGTGAATCATATTATCAATAAAAATAAAAACAACTTTTAATTTAAATTAGATCTGCATCACAATAAATCATCAATCAACTCATGAGATCTTTTTAACAGCGCGTTGACCATGTCCATAATATGGCTAAGCTCATGGCGATCGAGGGTGATATCGAGTTTTTTCTCAAAACGCTGTGCTATCCCGACGTAACGCTCGATTTTTTGTTGTTCGGCATCATCTAGGTTGCGTTCATAGCGTAAGCCATTGTTTTGCACCATCCGTTCTAGCGCCGAGCCGACATGGACGCTAAGGCTTATTTTCATACCATTGTCGAACAACTGTCCTTCCAACATTTCCAAATCGCTGATAAATTCCAGCACCAGATCAATGATTTTTTTGGGGTTGAGGTAGGTAAGAAATTCGGTCATGCTTTCTTCACTGATCTTGCGCACCATGGCATGCGGTTTGGCCACCGTCAGTGGTAACCGGCTATGCTGCACTAATTGGGTAAACTGGGTCTCCCCATCACTGGAAAATAGCGCCTCCAACGGCAGGAAGGGCACGCCCATTTTAGGATCGGCGATACCTAGCGTCATGATTAATGCATAGCGTTTTAAAATGTCTTCTTTTTGCTCATGAGCCTCACTTAAGGACATCGAAATAACCTTAATATCGTCCCGCCCCATGGTTTGCAGCATGCCGCCCACAAACTTGCCCAGTTTTTGAGCAGTACCCAGTCCAGTGGAGCAGACGCTTAAAATGGCGTGGGTCTTTTGATATAAGACCGAGGTGTCCTGTTGCTGGCCGGTTTTCTGATAAAGTCCATAGCCTTTGAAGTCGCATAAGGAATAATAAATATCATCCAATTCCATATTCATCACGGCAGATTTACGCACCGCCTCAATCACCGTGGGTGTGGACACCATACTCAGGGTGCGCACTGGAATGCCGGTTTCCTGCATAATAATGTCGCCAAATCCCACCAACGATCCCATGTCGACCAATAACAAAACCCCTTTGCCGCAATCAAGGGCCTTGATGCGCTGGCGCATTTGGTCCAGCACCACTTTGGGACTGAGATCAAGAGGCATATCGATACTGTCGATAATGCCTTCCCCTAACAGTTTCAACGCCACATTGGCCATTGAGCTCGCGGAACTGCTCCCGTGCATCGCCACCAACACCGCGACTCTTTCGACTTGTGGATCGGTCAGCAACGAACCAATCAACAAGGTCAGATACGTTACCTCAATATCCGGTACAGTCACGTTAAACGTGGTTTCGATATGGTGCTTTATTTCCAGGGCAATACGATGTTCGTTTTTCCGCCCATCAAGGGTCGTTTCTATTTTTGGGTAGGACACGGGAAAATGGTTTCTCACACGCTCCAGAAAAGAGGTCAAATGCAGACTGAATGCCAATAGAAATCGCTCAGTCAGCGGTTGGTTAAGGCCCCGTTCGGTGAGTGTTTTGATCTGTTGCGCGAAGGCAAGAATATCCTTGCTGACTAATTTTAATATATTATCCCGCAATCTGACATTATTCTGAAATTTTATGTAAAAGCTATTGAGATGGATATTAATATCCAGCGTAATAAAACGAACAATCTCTTCATGAGACAGTCCTCGTTCCTGCATGAAGGCCACTTTACCTTCGATAATACTGTACAGGTTAAAGGAAGGTTCATATTGATCGTCAGTGGACACTAACGGCGCCTCACCTTCAGGACGAACAACTAACACCTCCTCAAGCCGATCGGTAATTTCCTGCATTTCACCGCGGCGACCGCTCAGATGAAAAAAACCGTCCTTGATTTCCCCGGGCAAATCGCGAAAGGTGATGGTAATGAGTTCATTATCAATGCTGTGAAGAAAACCGTTGGCACACACCAACTGAACATTCGATTTCATTTGGCCAATATTGCCAAAAGCGGTATTGCCGATCAGTGCCTTTATCGCTTCGGCATCAATTTTGATGGGTTTTTGGATCCGATGTGCTTCTTTGGTCAGCAAAAATACCAATAGCTCGATTTTTTCATTCGCGGTTCGCTCGCCAAAGGTGGGAATATGGATAATGATCGGGATGCGGCGAACAAAGGTTTTAAGCAGTGAAGATTCTGGATCTTCGGTGGTTGCGCCGGCTAAAAGCACCCGGGCTGTTTGTTTACGCTCCGTCTCACCCAGCCGGCAATAATTGCCGGTATCCATAAAATAAAACACCATTTCCTGCCCTTCCGGCGGTAAACGATGGATCTCATCAAGAAACAGCATGCCGCCGTTGGCTTTTTTTATCAGCCCGTCACGATCACTGTCGGCACCGGTAAATGCCCCTTTGACGTAGCCAAATATATGCGCCATTAACAATTGCGGGTTAGTGGCATAATCGGCGCAATTAAAGATAATAAAAGGCGCCTCTGGCTCGAAACGCCCGGCATGACGGGCAAAACTAAACATCACCGAGACGAACAAACTTTTGCCAACGCCGGTTTGACCGGTTATCAGGGTATGCAGGCCAAAAGGTGGGTAAAGCACGGCGGCTTTCGCCTGATCCACCTGATTTTTAAGGCTGCCTGTTGCGCCGATCAATGCGCTGAACGGATCGCTCGCACCGTGGTTCCGCGGCGCTGACGCGACCGCCGGCAACAATGCAAGCGTCGGTGGCGCAAGCCCAGCCAGTTCATCCATTGTGTCGTATTCCATACGGCCGGCGGGCAGGGTGATGCCCAATGCACGTTCGACGGCGGATAGTGGCAAATAGCCTACCGGACGGCCCTTGATTTTGATGATTTGTTGCAGGCGCAGCAGATTGTTTAATTCGAAACTGACGTTATTGCGCAGAATATCCAACTGTGCAGCGATGACCTGAGTGGTAAAACCACCCTGCCGGGTAAGGTCAGCCCAGCTCATTGCTTGCGTACTATCAGACATCCAATTATAAATTCGCTCAATACGTTTCATCACCTGCTCCTGACAATACCTTGCTGTCCATCACATGGCGGACGTGTTGGTTTTATACACCAGCATTATTGCAATGGCTAAAAAGACCCGCAATATTTGTCTGGCAGATCAAAACATTCTGCGCTAAGTGCGGGTGTTTGGTGGGTTTTTGGCCGGTTTGGCTAAAATGTTATCCGGCCTGTGGGGGTTATCACCGGGTAGCTTTGTTTGATTATTTTCAGTAATATCCTGTTTTACCAGCACAGGATATTATCATGTTGACTGCACTTCGTTTAGCCCTGGTCGGTGATTATCGTGCCGACGCCGTCGCGCATCAGGCCATTCCTTCTGCCATCGAACTCGCCGCCGCTCACCTTAACCTCACAGTAGACTGTCACTGGATCCCCACAACTGAACTCGGCGAACTTGCCGCGATCAAACACAGCGATGCCGTTTGGCTGGTACCGGGCAGCCCTTACCAAAATGATGCCGGGGTCTTTGCTACCCTTCGCTGGGTGCGGGAGAACCGGGTGCCATTTCTCGGTTCCTGTGGCGGTTTTCAATATGCGGTCATTGAATATGCCCGCAATGTGCTTGGCTGGCACGATGCCGCCCATGCTGAAACCGACCAGGCGGGGCGCATGGTCATTACGCCATTAAGCTGTTCGCTTATTGAACAGCATGGCGAGGTGTTTTTTACGCCGGACTCGCGCATTGCGCTGGCCTATAACCAGCTTAAATCCGATGAAGGGTATCACTGTAGTTTTGGCGTAAATCCTGATTTTATCGCGGCGCTGGAAGGCAACAACTTGCGCATTACGTCCCATGACCAGGCCGGGGATGTGCGGGCAGTGGAGCTGACCGATCATCCATTTTTTGTGGCGACGCTATTCCAGTCGGAACGGGCGGCGTTACAAGGGCGTCTATCGCCATTGGTGGTGGAGTGGCTGCGCACCGCCGCAGGTTAATCCGGGTGTTGGTGCGGACAAAAACCGGCTGTCGGGTCGTGCCGCATTAAGACACCGACACGTGCCCGTCTAACCGTTGCTGAACGGCGGTCCCGATTTGCCGTATGGCATGTTTTATCTCATCGGTGAGCTGCCAGGCGTAATTTATCCGCAGGCAGTTGTCATAGTTACCGGCGGCGGTGAATACCGCCCCGATGGCGATGGAAATGTGCTGTTCCGACAATTTTTGGTTCAACCATTGGGTATCAATGCGCTTATCCAATTCTACCCATAATAAAAACCCTCCCTGTGGGCGGCTGATGCGGGTGCCGCAGGGAAAATAATCTGTCACCCAGCCGGTTATCAGGTCACGGTTATGCTGGTACTGACTGCGCATGCGGCGAACATGTTTGAGGTAGTGCCCTTGCTTGATAAAATCGACGATGGCCAACTGCGCCAGGCCGGCGGTAGGGCCGGAGCTGGTATATTTCATATGGACTGCCCGGTTCATATAACTGCCAGGCACAATCCAGCCCACCCGCAGTCCGGGGGCCAGCGTTTTGGAAAACGAACTGCATAACAGCACGTTGCCGGTATCATCCATTGACGTTAAGGTGGCGGGCCGGGGGTAGGGATAGGATAGCTCGCCGTAGGTGTCGTCTTCGATAATGGCCACATCGTGTTCCTGAGCCAGCCGCAATAGTGCGTGCCTGCGCTCTAGTGGCATATTGAAGCCCAAAGGGTTGTTGCCGGTGGGCGTGACCAAAATGGCTTTTATCGGCCACTGTTCTAGCGCCAACTCTAGCGCTTCGACGCTAATGCCGGTCACCGGGTTGGTGGGGATCTCCAGCAGGTTCATGCCCAGCCCGTGCAGTAGTTGAATCCCGGCATGGAAACTCGGTTTTTCCACCGCCACAACGTCCCCTGGTTTGCAGACACAGCGCACGGCAATGGACAGCGCTTCACGGCATCCATCGGTGATCAGGATATGACTGGCATCCATATGGCTACCACTGTCAATTAACAGCCGAGCGATTTGCTCGCGCAGCTCAACACAACCCCGGATATCCTCGTCACCGAATGTGCGCGGGTATAACCGCTGACTAAGACGACTTAATGACCGGGTTAACGGCAGCAAGCTGTTATTGGTCATATCGGGTGCGGCAAAACCAAGGGCTATCTCTGCGGCGTTTACCGGATCGACCATATCAAGTACCCGTTCCCACTGCGGAATGGTTAGCGAGCATTGGGTGGCATTACAACAGGCGGGCAGATCGGGACGAATTTTGCGATGAGCGACAAAGTAGCCAGATTTGGCCCTAGCCTCAACCCACTGCTGTTCTTCAAGAGTCCGATAAGCCTGCTGCACGGTGGTAATGCTTACCCCATGCTCTTTACTGAGCACACGGATTGACGGCAGGCGAGCGCCGACGGGATATAAGCCTTGTTCAATACGCTGACTGATGACTGAAGCCAGGTATTGGTAGCGAGTCATGTCCATATTCGAGTATTTACCTAACCTACGGTGCCCTAATATTGCCCATAAAAGGGTACAGATTGCCATTACAAATAACACCATGTGTCATGGTGGCACCCTCTGTCTATGACAAACCATTAACAGGGTGAATCTTTTCTGAATGGCCCTAAACATTCATGCTGTTGTCATCGGTTTCTAAGGGGGCAATACCTATGAAAAACACACCACAGACCGGGCGTGATTACGCCAATATACCGGAAACTCAGGCCAATTATGACGATGAGGCTAGCGTAACATGGTGGCGTCGATTATATGGTAATTACCAAAACTGGCGATGGAAAAACCGCAGCCGCAGGTCGCTGATGTCACTCAGTGATGCGCAATTGCAGGATATCGGTCTGAGTCGCAGCGATCTGCCTTATCGGGATAAGCGCAAATAGCCAATCCCGGGATGAAATACTGTCGATGCTATTGAAAAAGGTATCGACAGATGGCTGATTTAATAGAATTAATATTCTCTTTGATAATAATATTATATTACATATAGTTGCGTATTTTTGTTATGTTCCATTTCCAAGTCTTGAATTATTCAGCCTTTTACGGCTACACTAAAAATACTTTTTAGACGATCATTAATATGGAGATTGGCTACTGCAACATATTTTCTCATAAGGAAAGGGTAATCATATGGATAAGTGGTGGTATTCCGTTGAACCAGTAGAAAAAAGACCTGTCAGCAAAAATGATGCCAGTGATCTATTTATAAAAGTGTATATTACCACAAGCACATTATTTCGAAAGGAGGGGATGGAGTCCTGGTCAGAAATGAACGACCTACCTGAACTCAGGCCAATATCACTATTTTTAGCAGACCCAGGCGACCCCTCTGGGCAAAATAATGCTACCGCCCACCCTCTGGCCGGCAGATGGAAACGTTCATTTGGTCGGGTTTTTGATACGTCGATAGAAATGTATTTCTTAGTCTTCCTGCTGGAAACGCTGTTTGAAAAATACGCCATTGTTTGGATGGAGTGGTTCTTTACCCCAGAGAAAAATCCTTTTTTTCCATTGTTTTTTTTGCCGATAACATTTATTTTTGATGCCATCATTTACCGCGTTTTTGGTAATACACCAGGAAAATATTTGTTGGGCTTATACGTCGAACATGTGACGCCAGCGCCACTGAGATTTTTGAGTTATTTAAACCGTAATTTTTATCTTTGGTTTTCAGGTTTTGCGCTAGGGTTGCCGTTGGTTAACTTTTACCGGATGTTTTATCAGTTGATCAGGTTAGGGAAAAAAAAGCAGACCACCTATGATGAAGCGCTAGCTTTCCGGGTCAGGGCTAAACCCATCGGGTGGATAAGGGTTGTGGTATTTGTCGTGTTGTTTGGTTATATTTCTTCATGGCACACCGTGTGCTGGGTGATGGATAACCCTTTGGTCAGCCTATATCAGATCATTAATGCGGGGATAGGCTAAAGGTCTTTGCATAACCATGTTTGATGCCTGTAGCATTGCCAGAAGGTGGTAAACGGGTGGATCCGGATAGCGACTTATGAAAGCCAAGAGGATTTGAGTATCGCTACCCTTTAAAATCATAACATCAGTAAGGGGAAACAAATGCCATACTTCTGCTTTTTCGTAAAAGGTGACGAGGTGATTGCTCTGGATAAGGCTGACGACGCCGAGGCAATACGCCTGACAGCATCAGGGTTTAAAAAACAGTTTGAAGAAATTGAAGCGTCTTCCAGAGAAAATGCGCTCACGCGCTTTGCTGATATCCGAAATGAAGAAACAACGACAGAACATGCCTTTGCTACCGGGGCGGTGTTTAGCGGCATTGTTAACGCTATCTTGAAATAGACAAACATAAAAAACTGCTTTAATCGGGCCTGTCCCATATTTTTTGTAAATGCCAGTGTATCGGTAGAGGCATAGCTTTATTATCTTTACCATACCTGGCAAGTCATTGCAGACAATAGCATCTTCTCGTAGCGGTACAACGGTACATAGCCGGAATCGCCGAATTCAATCATTAGCTCTCGTAATACCGGCAGCTCAGTAACAGGGCGGCCCAAGTAGCCCGGGCTGAGCTCTAATGGTCGTGGATAGAAGTAAGCGCACGCAGATAAATCAACTAATCGCAGGAACTCTTTAACAGCAATGTATATATGGCCTGAGCCATGCATACCGGGAGGAATGTCATGAATAAGCCGATGTTAAGCTCGGTCGGCGCATAATGCCAGAACGCCGCGCCCTTGGCTTGATCGCTGAATAAATGAAACAGAACGACAGTCGCGTTTCATTAATTTGTGAAACGCCTCGAAAGATTCTTATGCACCGCAGTTGGCCCGGATGATGTTTAACCTCGGTAGAGGTTAACACTATTACAGTGCGCCAATGAAAACATCTCCTACACCTCATGATCTGTTGTTCAAGAAATTTTTCAGCGATATCAGCGTTGTCACCGATTTTCTTGAAATACATCTGCCGCCGGCGTTGCGGGAACAATGCGACCTGAGCACGCTGGCTGTCACCGACGGCAGTTTTGTCACCAGCGATATGCGTAACCGACGCTGCGATATCCTTTATCGCCTGCTTACCACGTCGGGACCGGGTTATATCTATTGCCTGATTGAGCACCAGTCCAGTGCGGATGAACACATGGCGTTTCGTCTGATGCGCTACAGTATGGACGCCATGCAACTGCATATTGATCAGGGTAATAAGCAAATGCCGTTGGTCATTCCACTGCTGTTTTACCATGGTCGCCAAAGCCCTTATCCTTACAGTACCCGCTGGCTAGACTTCTTTGCCGATCCTACTGAGGCGCAGGCGTTGTACTCGCAGGCGTTTCCTCTGGTCGATCTTACGGTGATCCCAGACGAAGAGATTAAAACCCACCGCAAGGTGGCGTTGCTGGAGTACGTGCAAAAGCATATCCGCGAGCGGGATATCAACGTACGGTTGCAGGATATTGCCTTTTTGCTGGAGTTAACCCAACCGAATAAAGAGCAGGTGTCATGCCTGTTGCACTACCTAGCGCAGGAGGCAAATACCCTTGACTCGGAGGCATTTTTCCGTAATCTGGGGCAAAAGACGACCGGCTATAAGGAGGAAATTATGACCATCGCCGAGCAGTTGGAACAAAAGGGACGTAGCATTGGATTGCGAGAAGGACGGAAAGAAGGACGCCAAGAAGGACTGCAAGAAGGACTGCAAGAAGGACGTAGAGACATTGCCCGCAATATGCTGGCGCTAGGTCTGGGTCGCGCCATGGTGGAGCGTGCTACGCGTTTAAGTCGCACAGAACTCGATGATCTGACGGACTCTGTGGGATAGGTTAACACCATTATCAGATACGCCGTAAACCCCGTACTTCAGGGCATAGGTATCTACACAGAATCGTAAACGAGCCTATTTACCCAATCCGATACAGAAGCTGGAAAACGTGGATATCCGGTTGATTTACAATTGTATTTATTGTCGTGTTTTTGTGCGGTGGGCACAATTTTGGACACAAAACGGGAATTGCTTATAACACTTTGATTTCTCGCGGGTTAATACCCTGCTTCTTTCTGGTGGCGAAAGGCCAGCATATAAATACGGGCTTCTATTTTCTCGTAGCGGTACAACGCCACATAGCCGGAATCGCCGAATTCAATCATCAATTCCCGTAATACCGGCAGCTCAGTAAAAGGGCGGCCCATTTCCGGGTTGTTTTCCAGTTGCGCAAAATGCGCTTCGAGAACCTGACCCGCCCTGATGGCCGCCAGCGGATTTTTGCTGGTCAGGAACTCACGACAGCGCGTTAACCCGATTGCAGCCCGTTGTGTGATGATTACTTGTGGCATGCAGGAATATCCGTTTCCGCTTCTGTTCCCCAGCCACGCAGCCAGGTTTTGACTTCATCACCGGTCAGATGCAGGCCGGTTTCCTGATATTCACGCCAGGAGTCGATGGCTTCCTGCTTAAAACTCTCGCGTGCCTCTTCGTGTTCAATATATTGTGTGATAGCGGCAATCATCAGATAGTGTGGGCTGCGATCGCGTGAATCCGCCAGTTTTTTGACACGCGCTTTGAGCCTATCGTCGATTTTGAGTGTGGTGCTTGATGTTGACATGATGCAGGCCTCATATGGGGTATAAGGTGTTACCTTTTACCAGATTACCTTGTCCGTAGCGATAGAGCAATAACTGAGCGAATATTTTGTGGGCGGTGAGATAGTGTTTCCTTGAAAGGGAATGCTCTATCTTTCGCATTGCCGCGAACCGCTCGCTATCCTAGATCAGGCGCGCCGAGCTTATTGCTTGCGTTAGCCCTAGTCATGTTCTATCTCCAGCGGCAAGGTTTGTTTGGCAGCGTGTTTATGTCTGGTAACGGCAAATGTTGACGTTGTAAAGGGAAAGGACCATGGAGACACACCCTTAGTTGCGTTGAGCAAGTTGGTTTTTCATTATCAACACAACTGACGATCTTTGCTCAACTGAGAGCGTCATAAACACCAGCATCATTTCGGCTAACGCGTTGTCGGCAGTATAAACATAAGCTAATGGCACCCCTAGCACATCCGCTAACCGCTGTGCTGTTTCAGTGCTGGCCTCATGTACGCCTTTTTCGTAACGGTTAATGCGCGTGCTGGCGACAAACTCGTCGATCCCGGCGGCAATACCGAGTTTTTTTTGTGATAACCCTTTTGCAACGCGGGCTTGTTTAAGTCTTTGGCAA
This sequence comes from Acerihabitans sp. TG2, assembly GCF_035013185.1. Lineage (NCBI taxonomy): Bacteria > Pseudomonadati > Pseudomonadota > Gammaproteobacteria > Enterobacterales > Pectobacteriaceae > Acerihabitans > Acerihabitans sp. TG2. Next base: position 203,873 of record NZ_JAYGJO010000004.1, on the reverse strand, counting down.
AAAACGTCATGGTAGTTTGGCATTGTTTTCATAACTACGATAATCGTAGGTATCAGAATATACGGATACTACGAATTTCGTACTGAGTATTTTACTCACAGATATTTACCAGGGGGAGGAGTTCACTAACCAGGCTTCGAATGGCGTTACATCCGTATAAAAAAGCGTGCAGCATAAAATCTGGTACAGGCCCTCGTTGGCCGCGAGGAAAGTATGAGAATACCAACGGTTTGTTGCGGCGTAAGTGGCCCAAACAGATGGCGTTAGGTGGTCTGAAAGAGCAGGGTATTCGAGACATGGAGTTACGGCTGAATATGATGCCCTGAACGTTTATTGGCGGACTGACGCCGATAGAAGTTTATACCGGGTGCGTGTTGCACTTGTTGCGTTAATCCAGCCCAACGCTTGCTCACGAAACTCAGGCGCGTATTGAGTACGCGGCTTATTCTTTGCAGCTATCAGTTTCGCCGCGGGTCATCCCGGTTAATGGGGCCGACGGTTTGAAAAAGACGACCAGTTGAATATGCTGAACGTGGTGGATAGCTGCTGACCGGTTTTGATGAACCATAACACTGGCAATGTCTGTGAAATAGGTGGGGAGAGGAGGCTCGGTCAGAATAACAGTGGGGGAAATAAAGGAGGATTTTCACAACACCCAGATGGCATGATAAGTTGTACAAGAAGACGACGGCGTACCATTGCTTACCAATGAAGAATCCTATGACCAACCAGATGCAGATAACAGTATTTCAAGGGACAGTAGGCGATCGTAACGATCTGGCTCGGCCCGGCGCTATGGCGATAGGCAAGCTGATGGCGAAAAGGCTAGGCTTAACACCTGAGATTATCGGCGCACCGAGTGCGGTGATTGGCCGCGGCTGGCGGGAGGCGCTGGAAGCCGCCAGGCCGTCATTGACTGCCTTATCCGATCGGCTCAACCATCTTTTCGCAGAAAATATTAAGCCGTTTACCGCATCCAGCCGCTGCGCGGCATCTTTGGCAACATTACCGGTTGTTGCCCGCCATCACCCCGATGCCTGCATAGTCTGGTTCGATGCCCATGCAGATCTGAATACCCCGGACACCTCTGTGACGGGCTATCTTGGTGGTTTTTCCATCGCGGGGCCGGTCGGTTTATGTCCATCTGGATTGTGATGTATTTGAACCCGGTATCGTTCCTACGGAATATGGGGTTCCAGGAGGATTGTCATTAGATGATTTTTACCATGCCTGCCAGGTTATTGCAGAAAATGGCATCATCGGCGTGGAAATTGCCGAGTTTCAGATTTCCCAGGTTGAAAACGGAGCTCCCGCTACGCCTGCCGCCCTGCTTGATGCGCTAAGCCCGTTAATTAATGGATTGAATGAGTAAAAATCGCTTGGCTGGAATGCGCCGAAGGGGGGTGTTTCCTTCAGACTCATTTCCCGATACAAAAACTGGAAAATATCCTGCCCAGGAGGTCGTCGGAGGTGAATTCGCCGGTGATTTCGCTCAGCGCCTGTTGGGATAGGCGCAGTTCTTCCGCCAGTAGTTCGCCCGCGTAAGCGCTCACTAACTGTTCTTTACCTTGTTCCAGGTGTTCAGCGGCAACATCCAGTGCCTGCAGATGGCGGCGGCGGGCCAGGAACCCCCCCTCTAGACTGCCGGCAAACCCGATACTTTGCTGTAGATGATTGCGCAACAGGTCGATGCCGTTGCCAGACTGGGCGGATAGGGTAATAAGTGAGTGGCCACTTACTTCCTTGATGCCTGGGGTTTCGCCGGTCAGGTCGGCTTTGTTGCGGATCACCGTCAGCGGCAGCGTCGGCGGTAGATGGGCAATCAGCTCCGGCCACAGGGCGTCCGGGTCATTGACCGCGCTTTGGGTGCCGTCCACCATCAGCAAAACATGGTCTGCCTGCTCGATTTCCTGCCAGGCCCGTTCGATGCCGATGCGTTCCACTTCGTCACCGGCTTCGCGCAAACCGGCCGTGTCGATAATATGCAGCGGCATGCCGTTGAGCAGGATATGCTCGCGTAATACGTCGCGGGTGGTGCCGGCAATGGCGGTGACAATGGCGGCTTCGCGGCCGGCCAGGGCGTTGAGCAGACTGGATTTACCGGCGTTAGGGCGACCGGCGATCACTACCTTCATGCCCTCGCGCAGCAGACTGCCCTGATGGGCTTCGGCGCGTACCTCACGCAGTTCGCCCATCACGCGGTTAAGCTGCCCTTCGATTTTACCGTCCGACAAAAAGTCGATTTCTTCATCGGGAAAATCTATCGCCGCTTCCACATAGATTCGCAGAGTAGTGAGTGCTTCCACTAAATGATGAATACGCTGGGAGAATACCCCTTGCAGGGAGTTAACCGCTGAACGGGCCGCTTGCTCAGAGCTGGCGTCGATTAAATCGGCGATGGCTTCAGCCTGGGCCAGATCCATCTTGTCATTAAGAAAGGCCCGTTCGGAGAACTCCCCCGGGCGGGCGATACGCAGCCCTGGCAGCCCCAGGATGCGTTTAAGCAGCATGTCCAATATCACCGGACCACCGTGACCCTGCAGTTCCAGCACGTCCTCGCCAGTAAAGGAATTCGGCCCGGGGAAAAACAGCGCAATGCCTTGATCAAGGGTAGCACCGTCCCGATCACGAAACGGGAGGTAATCGGCATAGCGTGCCCGTGGCAATTTGCCCAACACCTGGCGTGCAACCTCGCAAGCCAGGTGGCCGGAAACGCGCAGAATGCCGACACCGCCCCGTCCTGGCGGGGTGGCTTGGGCTACGATGGTATCCATTTGGCTCATGGGATCCTCTCTTAACTTCGGTCTGGATGTACTAAAAAAAACAAGGCGGTCAAATGACCGCCTGTCTGCAACGTGAACGCTATTATTGGGTATGCCCGCGGTTATTTCTTTTTGTCGCGGCTATGCAATCCACGTTTTTCCAGCCCGCGATAAATCAACTGCTGCTGGATAATGGTCACCAGGTTGCTGACGATATAATACAGTACCAACCCTGACGGGAACCACAGGAAGAACACGGTGAAAATCACCGGCATAAATGTCATCACTTTCTGCTGCATCGGGTCGGCAACGGTAGTCGGCGACATCTTCTGAATGAAGAACATCGTGATGCCCATCAGAATCGGCAGAATGTAATACGGGTCCTGGGCAGAAAGGTCCTGGATCCATAAGATGAACGGTGCGCCCCGCAGCTCGATGGAGCCCATCAGCATATAGTACAATGCCAGGAAGATCGGCATCTGCACCACTAGCGGCAAACAGCCACCCAGCGGATTGACTTTCTCTGACTTGTACAGCGCCATCATTTCCTGGCTCATACGCTGTTTGTCGTCGCCGATTTTTTCACGCATCGCCGCCAGTTTCGGCTGCAACATACGCATCTTCGCCATGGACGTGTATTGCGCTTTGGTCAGCGGATACATGATGCCACGAACGATAAAGGTGATAACGATAATCGAGAAACCCCAGTTACCGATAAAGCTGTGGATAAATTTCAGCAGCTTGAACAGCGGTTGGCTGATAAACCATAACCAGCCATAATCCACGGTTAAATCAAGATGTGGGGCAACTGCCGCCATCTTGTCCTGGATTTCTGGGCCGACCCACAGTGTGGCGTTCAGCTTACTGTTGGCACCCGGCGCAACGGTTACTGGCGCGGATTTGAAACCCACTGCATCCTGGCCGTTATCCATATGGGTGGTGAAAAAATGGTTGGCGCCTTGCGTGCCCGGAACCCAGGCGGTAGCAAAGTACTGTTGCAGCATCGCAATCCAACCACCCTGGGTCGTGACATTTAGCGTTTCATCCTTGATATCGCTGAAGCTGTATTTCTTATATTTGTTGTCGCTGGATGAATACGCCGCACCACGATAGGTATGCAGGGCAAAATTGCTGCTGCCGGTATCGCGATGTTTTGGTAACTCGACGGATTGCTTCAACTGACCAAACAGCGCCAGCTCAAGGGGCATGGCGCTGGTGTTGTGAACGTCGTATTCCACTCTTACCGCGTAATCGCCACGTTTCATGACGAAGGTCTTGGTGTAGACCACGCCGTCCGGGGCGGTATAGGTCAGAGGAACGCGCAGCTCATCCTGGTTATCCGCCAATACGTAAGTGTCTTGGTTGATATTGTAGAGCGGGCGTTCGCCGTTGGCTGGGTTATCCGGGCCGTTTTTGCCGGTCAAGCCGCTTTGCGCTTGATAAACAAAATCGGGGGACGTTTCCAGCAAATGGAACGGTTGATCGGAACCCAATTTGTCGGGATAGGTCAACAGGTGCGCCTGGTCAACATCGCCGCCACGGGTATTAATGGAAAGCGACAATACGTCGGTTTTCACTTTGATCAGTTGTCCTTGCCCGCTAGCGGGTATTCCCTGATTTACTGCATCACCGGTTGCTGCGCTTGCTGTTTGTTGCGTCGTCTGGACAGTCGCCGGCTGCGGATTATGATCCGTCTGCCAGGTCTGCCAAATCATGAACGACACGAACAGCAGAGCGATGACAAGAAGATTACGTTGCGAATCCATCGTTAGTGTTCTCTGTTATCGTTGGTTTTCGGCGGCACGGGGTCATCGCCACCTGGGTTCAAAGGATGGCATTTTAGTACGCGTTTCAATGTCAACCAACTGCCTTTTAATATTCCAAACCGGCGTAACGCCTCAATACCGTACTGCGAGCAACTTGGATGGAACCGGCAATGAGGCCCCAGCAACGGGCTGATAAGCAGTTGATACCCGCGTATCAACCCGATTAACAAGCTGGAGACTGGCGACAATGGCGGCGCCATAATTTTTCCAACGCTTCCGTCAACGCGTGGTTATCCAAATCCGCTACGCCTTTCTTGGCGATCACAATAAAATCCATGGCAGGGAGATCATGCTGATGCAGCCGGAAGCTTTCACGCGTTAGGCGCTTGATCCGGTTGCGTTCATGGGCTCTTTTGACATGTTTTTTGGCGACCGTTAGACCGACGCGGGGATGCCCCAACATATTCAGGCGGCCAAGGATGGTGATGTGTGGCGTGCCGGCCCGTTGTGGCTGCTGGAAGACGAAAGTAAAATGATTGGGAGTTAACAACCGTAACTCCCTGGGAAAAGCTAGCTTAACCACCGGGGGTTAGCTTTATTACTTTGAAGATACGGACAGACGTGTACGGCCTTTAGCACGACGACGTGCCAAAACCAGACGACCATTCTTCGTTGCCATACGAGTGCGGAAACCGTGGGTACGGTTACGTTTCAATACGGACGGTTGGAAAGTGCGTTTCATAGCGATTTATACCTAACAAATATGTGACTTCACAGTAAACGCGTTTGGCTACTCGGCGTGAAAAAGACCGACGCCTCAATCGCATCAAAGGATAGAGAGGCGGGGATTGTAATAATTGTACAGTCCTGAGTCAATTCTCATCACGTTTTACCCACCTGGGTACCCGTGTCCGTCCCGGAATCAGCATCTGAAGAACAGACAAGGAAAACAGGCGTCACGTGTAGGGCTGAGAATTATACGGGTTCCGCGGCAAAGCGCAAGGATCTGCCGGGATCATCTGCATTATTATTAGGATCCCTTGACAGGATTACGCGTGAAAAATCGGATTATACTTAATTTTACTGATTATAAGACTTACCTTTTATCCAACCGATAGAGAATCAGCTACACTCATTGCCCAGTTAAACTGCCTGTGGATAAAAAGGATCAAAACTGTGTAGAAGTGGAAGATCTCCGGCGTGCTTTGCGTTATGATCCGCAGTCCCTGATCGATCCCCTTGGGTTTCGTTGCGGTAGACCGTTAAAGGCGGTTCGCACATTGTCATCGCGGTAATGTGTGTCAAAAAGATGATCCTGAATCATACAGTTTTGTTTCTTTTCTTTTGTTTGTTGATCTTGTTCGATTGGAGTCCGCCGTGTCACTTTCGCTTTGGCAGCAATGTCTTGCTCGATTACAGGATGAGTTACCTGCCACAGAATTCAGTATGTGGATACGCCCTCTTCAGGCGGAACTGAGTGAAGACACTCTGGCGTTGTATGCCCCAAATCGGTTTGTGCTTGACTGGGTTCGCGACAAATACCTGAATAATATCAATGGTTTATTAAATGATTTTTGTGGTGCTGACGCGCCTTTGCTGCGTTTTGAGGTAGGCAGTAAACCTCCGCTGGCGGTGGTGGCAGCGGTGCAACAGCAGGCCAGCCACCCGAACGAGGCGCCGGTGCAGGCGGCCCGTCCCAGGCCGGCGCGGCCAAGTTGGGACAGTTCACCGGTACAGCCCGAGCTCTCCTACCGCTCGAACCTGAACCCGAAGCACAATTTCGATAATTTTGTCGAAGGTAAATCCAACCAGCTGGCGCGCGCGGCGGCGCGTCAGGTGGCGGATAACCCGGGTGGGGCCTACAATCCGCTGTTTTTATACGGCGGCACCGGGCTGGGTAAAACCCATTTGCTGCAGGCGGTGGGCAACGGCATTATGGCGCGCAAGGCCAATGCCCGGGTGGTGTATATGCATTCCGAGCGTTTCGTGCAGGATATGGTCAAGGCGCTGCAGAACAATGCCATTGAGGAGTTCAAGCGCTATTATCGTTCTGTAGACGCACTGTTGATCGATGATATCCAGTTTTTCGCCAATAAAGAGCGATCACAGGAAGAGTTTTTCCATACCTTCAACGCGTTGCTTGAAGGTAATCAACAAATTATCCTGACCTCCGATCGTTACCCTAAAGAGATCAATGGGGTTGAGGATCGCCTCAAATCGCGTTTTGGCTGGGGCCTGACGGTGGCGATCGAACCGCCGGAGCTGGAAACCCGGGTGGCGATCCTGATGAAAAAAGCCGACGAGAACGATATTCGTTTGCCGGGGGAAGTGGCATTTTTTATCGCCAAGCGTTTGCGATCGAACGTTCGCGAGCTGGAAGGCGCGCTGAACCGGGTGATCGCCAACGCCAATTTCACCGGACGGGCTATTACCATTGATTTTGTTCGCGAAGCGTTGCGCGATCTGTTGGCCCTGCAGGAAAAACTGGTCACTATCGATAATATCCAGAAAACTGTGGCGGAATATTATAAAATCAAGATAGCCGACCTGCTGTCGAAGAGACGTTCCCGCTCCGTGGCGCGGCCAAGGCAGATGGCGATGGCGTTATCGAAAGAGCTGACCAATCACAGCCTGCCGGAAATTGGCGATGCGTTCGGCGGACGTGACCATACGACGGTGCTGCACGCCTGCCGTAAAATTGAGCAGTTGCGTGAAGAAAGCCACGATATCAAAGAAGATTACTCCAACTTAATCAGAACATTATCTTCCTAACTTATGAAATTTATTGTTGAAAGAGAGCATCTGCTTAAACCACTGCAGCAGGTGAGCAGCCCCCTAGGCGGGCGTCCTACCCTACCGATCCTGGGTAACTTATTGTTACAGGTGACGCAGGATAGTCTATCGTTGACCGGCACCGATCTGGAGATGGAGATGGTGGCGAAGGTCGCGCTATCACAGCCCCACGAGCCGGGAGCGACTACCGTGCCTGCTCGAAAATTTTTCGATATCTGTCGCGGTTTGCCGGATGGTGCCGAAATTACCGTGATTTTAGAGGGCGATCGGATGCTGATTCGCTCGGGGCGTAGCCGTTTCTCATTATCGACGCTGCCGGCGAGTGATTTTCCCAATCTGGACGATTGGCAAAGCGATGTTGAATTTACCCTGCCGCAGGCTACGCTGAAACGATTGATTGAGTCGACTCAGTTTTCCATGGCTCATCAAGACGTACGCTACTATCTTAACGGCATGCTGTTCGAGACCGAGGGTGAGGAGTTGCGTACGGTGGCCACCGACGGACACCGGTTGGCGGTATGTTCCATGCCAGTGGGTCAACCGTTGCCTTCCCATTCAGTGATCGTGCCGCGTAAAGGCGTCATGGAACTGGTCAGGATGCTCGACGGCGGCGAAACGCCATTAAAACTGCAGATTGGCACCAACAACATTCGCGCCAGCGTCGGGGACTATATTTTTACTTCCAAGCTGGTCGACGGCCGTTTCCCCGATTATCGGCGCGTATTGCCGAAAAACCCTGACAAGACATTGGAAGCGGGCTGCGATGTGCTCAAGCAGGCTTTTGCCCGGGCCGCCATTCTCTCCAATGAGAAATTTCGCGGCGTGCGGCTATATCTCAGCACCGATCAGCTGAAGATTACTGCCAATAATCCCGAGCAGGAAGAAGCGGAAGAGATCCTGGATGTCACCTATCAGGGAACTGAAATGGAAATTGGCTTCAACGTCAGTTATGTGCTCGATGTGTTGAATGCGCTGAAAAGTGAAAATGTCCGTTTACTGTTGACCGATGGTGTATCCAGTGTGCAGATCGAAGACTGTGCCAGCCAAGCGGCGGCTTATGTTGTAATGCCAATGCGTCTCTAGATCAATGGCCTTATCCCGCCTGCTTATTCGTGATTTTCGTAATATCGAGTCCGCCGATCTTGCATTGGCCGCAGACTTCAATTTTCTGGTGGGTGCCAACGGTAGCGGTAAAACCAGCGTGTTGGAGGCCATATACACCCTTGGCCATGGACGGGCGTTCCGCAGTTTGCAGATCGGGCGGGTTATTCGCCACGAGCAGCCGGAATTTACACTGCACGGGCGTATAGACGGCATGGCGGAAGGGGATCGGCAAAGCCTGGTGGGATTAAGCAAAAGTCGTCAAGGCGACAGTCGGGTGCGTATTGACGGCAGCGATGGTCATAAGGTGGCCGAACTTGCCCAACTGTTGCCTATGCAGTTGATCACGCCAGAGGGTTTTACCCTGCTTAACGGCGGCCCGAAATATCGGCGCGCCTTTCTGGATTGGGGGTGTTTCCATAACGAACCGGGTTTCTTTAGCGCCTGGAGCAATCTTAAACGTGTGCTTAAACAACGTAATGCGGCGCTGCGCCAGGTTAGCCGCTATGCGCAGTTACGGGTCTGGGATCAAGAATTAATTCCACTGGCTGATAAAATCAGCCAGTGGCGAGCCGAGTATAGCGAGGCAATTGCGGTGGATATCACCGCCACTTGTGCCCAGTTTTTACCGGAGTTCGACTTGGAGTTCAGTTTTCAACGCGGTTGGGATCGTGACAGCGACTATGGCGGGCATTTGGAGCGGCAATTTGAGCGCGATCGTGCGTTGACTTATACTGCGTCTGGCCCGCATAAGGCGGATTTTCGCATCCGTGCCGAAGGTGTGCCCGTGGAGGATATTCTGTCGCGCGGCCAACTTAAATTATTGATGTGCGCCTTGCGCCTGGCGCAGGGTGAGTTCCTTACCCGCCAGAGCGGGCGGCGGTGTCTCTATTTGATAGATGACTTCGCCTCTGAGCTCGATACCGGCCGGCGCCGGTTACTGGCGGAGCGCCTGAAGGCTACCCGGGCCCAGGTGTTTGTCAGCGCACTGAGCGCTGAACAAATCCGTGATATTACGGATGAAAAGGGCAGGATGTTCCTGGTGGAACAAGGTAAAATAAGTATTCAATCCGAAGTTTAAAATGAGCGAGAAACGTTGATGTCGAATTCTTATGACTCCTCAAGTATCAAAGTACTCAAAGGACTGGACGCGGTGCGTAAACGCCCAGGGATGTATATCGGTGATACTGATGACGGCACCGGTTTGCACCATATGGTATTCGAGGTTGTAGATAACTCTATTGACGAAGCACTCGCTGGCCATTGTAAAGAAATCGTGGTGACTATCCACGAGGACAACTCCGTATCAGTACAGGATGACGGGCGCGGCATTCCCACCGGCATCCACGAAGAAGAAGGTGTTTCCGCAGCAGAAGTCATCATGACCGTGCTGCATGCCGGCGGCAAATTCGATGACAACTCCTATAAGGTGTCGGGCGGTCTGCATGGTGTGGGGATTTCTGTTGTCAACGCCCTGTCGGAAAAGCTGGAGATGGTGGTCAGGCGTGAGGGCAAAGTGCATGAGCAGACCTATATCCGTGGTGTGCCACAAGCGCCGCTGTCCGTCGTCGGCGAAACCGAACTGACCGGTACCACCATTCGCTTTTGGCCGAGCTTCGACACCTTTACCAACAACCTGGAATTTCAGTATGAAATCCTGGCGAAACGCCTGCGTGAATTGTCCTTCCTGAATTCCGGCGTCGCTATTCGCCTGAAGGATAAGCGTAGTGACAAAGAAGATCTTTTCCATTACCAAGGCGGCATTAAAGCCTTTGTGGAATACCTGAGTAAAAATAAAACGCCGATCCATCCCAATGTATTTTACTTTTCCACCGAAAAAGACGGTATCGGTGTGGAAATTGCACTGCAATGGAACGATGGTTTTCAGGAAAATATTTATTGTTTTACCAATAATATTCCACAGCGGGACGGCGGTACCCATCTGGTGGGTTTCCGCGCCTCGATGACCCGTACCCTGAACTCTTATATGGAAAAAGAGGGTTACAGTAAAAAAGCCAAGGTGAGCGCTACCGGTGATGATGCCCGCGAAGGGTTGATTGCTGTGGTTTCGGTAAAAGTACCGGATCCGAAGTTCTCTTCGCAGACCAAGGACAAACTGGTGTCCTCGGAAGTGAAAACTGCCGTTGAAACGCAGATGAACGAACGTTTGGTGGCCTATTTGCTGGAAAACCCCACCGACGCCAAAATCGTGGTGGGCAAGATTATCGATGCCGCGCGCGCCCGTGAGGCAGCGCGTAAAGCGCGGGAAATGACCCGGCGCAAAGGTGCGTTGGATCTGGCGGGCTTACCGGGCAAACTGGCCGACTGCCAAGAGCGCGATCCGGCTTTGTCTGAACTCTACCTGGTGGAAGGGGACTCTGCCGGCGGTTCGGCCAAACAGGGGCGTAACCGTAAAAACCAGGCGATTTTGCCGCTAAAGGGTAAAATCCTCAACGTCGAAAAAGCGCGCTTTGATAAAATGCTCTCCTCGCAGGAGGTGGCCACGCTTATCACCGCGCTGGGCTGTGGCATCGGCCGGGATGAATATAACCCAGAAAAATTGCGTTATCACAACATCATCATCATGACCGATGCCGACGTCGATGGTGCCCACATCCGTACGCTGCTGCTGACGTTTTTCTACCGTCAGATGCCGGAAATTATTGAGCGCGGCCACGTGTTTATTGCCCAGCCACCGCTGTATAAGGTCAAAAAAGGCAAGCAGGAGCAGTACATCAAAGATGATGACGCCATGGACCAATACCAGATTTCTTTGGCGATGGATGGTGCGGCGCTGCATACCAACGAGCATGCCCCGGCACTGGCCGGCGCACACCTAGAAAGCCTGGTGGCCGAACATTATACGGTGCAGAAAATGATCGGTCGAATGGAGCGCCGCTATCCACGTGCGCTGCTTAACCACTTAATTTACCAGCCAACGTTGACCGAAGCGGATTTGGCCAAGCAGGAGAGCGTAACGACCTGGATCGCTGCGTTGGTGACAGATCTCAATAACAATGAAAAGCACGGCAGCAGCTATAGCTTTGAAGTACGCGAAAATCGTGAGCGTCAGCTGTTTGAGGCGGTATTGCGCATCCGTACCCATGGCGTCGATACCGACTATGTGCTGGACTTTGAGTTTTTCCATGGCGGTGAATACCGCAAACTGTGTACGCTGGGTGAAAAACTGCGCGATCTGGTTGAAGCAGACGCTTATGTCGAACGTGGCGAGCGCCGTTTGGCCGTTACTACCTTCGAACAGGCTTTGGATTGGCTGGTAAAAGAATCACGACGCGGTCTGGCTGTTCAGCGTTACAAAGGTTTGGGTGAAATGAACCCGGACCAGTTGTGGGAAACCACCATGGATCCGGAAAGTCGCCGCATGCTGCGCGTTACGGTTAAAGACGCCATCGCTGCCGATTTATTGTTCACCACACTCATGGGCGATGCGGTGGAACCTCGGCGCGCCTTTATCGAAGAGAATGCGTTGAAAGCAGCCAATATCGATATTTGATTTGACGTTGTCCCAACACCTGTTGTGTTGGGGATATTGGGGATAAAACATAAAAAAGCAGCGGCAATCGCTGCTTTTTTTATGGTCGCTAAGCCAGCGATTTCCTGCAAACTCTGCTTTTCCCCTTGGTGATTTGCGTTACTATTAACACAGTTAACGTAATTATTGGGCGGATTAGCCGACGTTGCCTTTGTGGCGTCACGCTGGTCTCGTCCATGGCGGTTTACTCTAAGGGGATCTGATGGCAATAAAACTGATTGCAATAGACATGGATGGGACACTGTTAAATCATAAACATGAGATTACGCCTGCCGTCAAACAGGCTATCGCCTGCGCGCGCAAGCAAGGCGTGTATGTGGTGTTGGCTACCGGTCGGCCATATATCGGCATTGAGCGTTATCTGCTGGAGTTGGACCTGCACGAAGACGCAGAGTACTGCATCACCAATAACGGCGCCCTGGTTCAGCGGGCGGTTAATGGCGATACGGTTAGTGAAGCCACGCTGGATTTTAACGATTATCTGTATTTGGAAGGGTTGTCGCGTCAGCTAAATGTTCATTTTCATGCGTTGGATTTCCACACCCTGTATACCGCTAATCGTGATATTAGCCCTTATACGGTGAATGAAGCCTATCTAACCGGTATGCCGTTTAAATTTCGCCGAGTGGATGAAATGGATACCACATTGCGGTTTCCCAAGGTCATGATGATTGACGAACCGGAAATATTGCAACAGGCGATAAATCGAATTCCGCCTGAGGCCTTTGAACGCTATACCATAATGAAAAGCGCCGAGTATTATCTGGAGTTGTTAAGCAACCAGGCCAATAAAGGGGCGGGAGTAAAAGCGCTGGCGGAACATTTGCATCTGACGGCGGACCAAGTGATGGCCATCGGCGACCAGGCCAACGATCTGGCGATGATTCATTACGCGGGTACCGGCGTTGCCATGGGGAATGCCACCGATGAAATCAAGGCGGCCAGCCAGTTTGTCACCAAAACCAATATGGAAGACGGTGTCGCTGTGGCAATCCAAACGCTGGTGCTGGATGCGGCCACAGCCTAGTTAGCGGGACGGCGAGTTAGCGATAGTACTCCCTGCCGGGCTGCTTTTCTGGTGATCGGGCGCATCGTGTGGTGGGACGAGGGTGGCAGATTTTCCCGCCCTCATGGTGAGAACGGGCTGTATTATCGCTGCGGCGTTAATCGTTAAAAAAGATCTGCTTAATAGCACGTTCGACGCCACGCACTTCCGCCAATCCACGTAGGCGACCGATGGCGGAATAACCGGGATTGGTTTTTTTCTTCAAATCATCCAGCATTTGGTGGCCGTGATCCGGACGCATGGGGATCTCGCGGGTGATGCCCAGCTTATGACGACGGTGTTCCTCGGCCAGGATGGCTTTGACCACGCCAATCATATCCACGTCGCCGTCAAGATGATCGGCCTCGTGAAAGCTCTTGGGATTCTGCTCCCGGCTGGTGGCACGTAAGTGTACAAAGTGAATGCGATCGGCAAAGGTTTCGGCCATTTTCACCAAGTCGTTATCGGCGCGAACCCCGAAGGAACCGGTGCACATGCAAAAGCCGTTATTGATACTGTCGACGGTCTGTTTTAACCACTGCATATCGTCGCTGGTGGAAACGATACGCGGCAGGCCAAGGATGGGCCGCGGTGGATCGTCCGGGTGGACCGCCATCACAATGCCTGCTTCCTGCGCTACCGGCACCACGGCTTTAAGAAACTCTGCCATATGCTCGCGCAGTTTGGTTTTATCTATACCGTCGTACTGTGCCAACTGTACCAGGAACTGCTCCAGGGTATAGCCTTCTTCGGCTCCCGGCAGACCGGCGATGATATTGGCGGTGAGTGTATCAATCTGTTCTTGGCTCATGGCCGCGTAATATTCTGCCGCCTGGCGCTGCTCGTCGGCATTGTAATCCTGTTCGGCGCCGGGGCGCTTGAGGATGTGCAGTTCAAAGGCAGCGAAGGCGATATGATCAAAGCGCAATGCTCTGGAACCATCGGGCATCAGGTATTGCAGGTCGGTACGGGTCCAGTCCAGGATCGGCATAAAGTTATAGCATACGGTATCAATACCGCAGGCGCCCAGATTGCGCAGTGACTGCTGATAGTTGGCAATATACTTACGGTAGTCACCGGTTTGGGTTTTAATGGATTCATGTACCGGCACGCTTTCCACGACCGACCATACCAGCCCTTTTTCCGCCAGGATGGCCTGGCGTTTTTTAATCTCTTCCACGGTCCAGACTTCACCGTTGGGGATATGGTGCAGGGCCGTAACAATGCCGGTGGCTCCAGCCTGACGTGCATCGTCCAATGATACCGGATCGTTGGGGCCATACCAGCGCCATGTGTGTTCCATAATTCACTCCTTTAAAGCCCAAAATCACACGCCAGATCGCCGGATTGGCGCTGGTTAGAATGTGAATAATTATAGGTCTGGTGGCCTGACCACTGGACCAGTGAACTATTCCTTAAACCTTGTCGAGTTTCTGTGATCTACATCTCATTATTGTCGTGACCATAGCAGCGGCGTGGCAATTAAATTTTTTTGCCGCTCTCGCTGCTGTGTTAAGCTGCGTCGCCGTCTTCCAGCCACTGGACATATTTAAGGTATAGTGTAGCAGGTATGTTGGCGACGCTCATTCACCCGAATCGCTCAGCGGGCTGCGGATTCATCAATTGCCGCTTGCCTGCAATTCGACATCTATCGGGTCGTTATGGCGCTTTCGGGTTTACGCAGGAGGGGATAATGGAGCTACCTACGCTTAAAGTTGAACGCCTGTATCGGCAAATCTCAAATGTGCTGATTAACTGTATTAATACCGGTCAGTTTAGCCCGGGGGAAATGATTCCGTCCGAGCGGGATCTGGCCAAACAGTTGGGTGTGAGCCGATCGTCGATACGTGAGGCGCTGATTGCGTTGGAAATTACCGGCTGGGTCGAAATCCGTACCGGCAACGGTGTGTTTGTCGCCGATCCGCTGCCTAGCGTCAGTCAAGCCCTGAGTGACGAGGAGTTTAGTCTTAAATCGCTGATAAAGGCACGGCAGATTTATGAGGCGACCATGGCTGAGCTGGCTGCCCGTAACGGTTCCGATGCGCAGCGCACAGAATTACGGCAAGTCACCGACGATTTGACCCAACTGCATGTCAATGATGAGCAGTTCCTGCGCGAGGATAAACGTTTTCATCTGTTGATTAGCGAAATGACCGGTAACGATGTGCTGCGCGATATGATGGAATACTTGTGGAATAAGCGGAAAAGTTCGCGTTTTGTCCGCTTGGAAAGCCACTACGCCGACAGCGATTTCCCGCGCGTGTTGAACCGCGACCACCATGATATTGCCCAAGCGATTCTTGAAGGTGACGCCCCACGCGCCAGAAGCTGCATGGAACGGCATCTGCAGCATGTCTATGACCGCTTGTTCGACGGCGATAAATAGCTAAGCCACTGGGGTATTGACTACCCGGCAACGTATGTGGCTCTGCTGATCCTTCGAGAGGATCGGCAACGCACCGGTTAATAAGAATCTCTGCTCGTCCCGGTAAAATGCACGGTGAGACCGTCAGGACCGTGGCCCGGCAAGGGCAATTGAGCCGGTGAATGGTGTTATCGCCGCCGCGCGCCGCCTTCCTCTATCCATTCCCCCTGACGCCCTATTTTTTTGC
This sequence comes from Acerihabitans sp. TG2, assembly GCF_035013185.1. Taxonomy (NCBI): domain Bacteria; kingdom Pseudomonadati; phylum Pseudomonadota; class Gammaproteobacteria; order Enterobacterales; family Pectobacteriaceae; genus Acerihabitans; species Acerihabitans sp. TG2. Next base: position 188,241 of record NZ_JAYGJO010000004.1, on the reverse strand, counting down.
TGTGATCACCGCAGTTTTTATTGGCGAAACGACAGACGCTGAATCGATGTTTACGGCAATGTCATTGTCTAAAATGTGATCCAGATTGTAGTACAATATAAAATATTAGTGCTACAATAAATCCTAGATTACTACCACTTTGTAATAAATTGTGCAGCAACGCGGCGACATAAATCCATAAAATGATAAAGTGGCGTTATTTTTATCACTTTTGGGAAATGTTATGGACCGTCAGGCACTCAGCAAGACCGATCGCATCATTCATGAGATGGGACAACAGATCGTTAGCGGTAAATATATACCCGGTACTGGATTGCCCTCGGAAGCGGATCTGTGTGAGGAGTTTGACACCTCGCGCAATATTATCCGTGAAGTGCTTCGTGCTCTGATGGCCAAGAATTTAATCGAGATTATTCGCTATCGCGGTGCGTTCGTCAGCGCGCGCAACAAGTGGAATTATCTGGATACTGATGTATTGCAATGGGTTTTGGCGATGGATTACGACCCCAGGCTGATTGCCTCGCTGACTGAGGTACGTCATCTGGTGGAGCCCACGATCGCGCGCTGGGCGGCTGAGCGGGCAACGTCCAGTGAACTGGCGGTGATCGAGACGGCGCTTAACGAGATGATTGCCAATAGCCACGATCGTGATGCCTTTAACGAGGCGGATATCCGTTATCACCAGGCGGTATTAAGCGCGGTTCATAACCCGGTACTGCAACAACTGGGGGTGGCGATAAGTTCGCTGCAACGGGCGGTATTTGAGCGCACCTATATGGCGGATGAGGGCAATATGCCTCGCACGCTGCAAGAACACCAGAATTTATACGATGCTATTAGACATCAGGATAGCGAGACGGCCGAGCAGGCGGCAATCACCATGATTGCCAGCTCCACCAAACGGTTGAAGGACATTACATGAGCAAGGGTTATATCGCCATAGATTGGGGATCGACAAATTTACGTGCCTGGCTGTATCTGAACGGTGAGCTCCTTGATACACGTCAATCGGAAGCTGGCGTTACCCGGCTCAATGGACGCACGGCGCAACAGGTGTTCCGTGAAGTGGTGGCACCATGGCAACAGCATGACGTACCGGTGATCATGGCCGGCATGGTAGGCAGTAACGCCGGCTGGATGAATGTGCCTTATTTGCCATGCCCGACCCGGCTAACCGACCTGGCTGGCCGGCTTACCCGCGTGGAGCAGGCTGCACCGCTGACGGCCTGGATTATCCCCGGTATCAGCATTATCAGCGATGATAATTGCAACGTAATGCGCGGCGAAGAGACGCAATTGCTGGGAGCATATCAGTCCCAGCCCGCATCCTTGTATCTGATGCCCGGCACCCACAGCAAATGGGTGCGCATCAACCACGGCATCATTGACGATTTCCGCACCATTATGACCGGGGAACTGCACCATTTATTGATGAAACAATCCTTGGTAGGGGTTGGGCTTAGCGAGCAGTTGCCGAATCCCGACGTATTTCGGCAAGGTATGGAACAAGGCTTTAAGGAAAGCCATATCTTGCGCAGCTTGTTTGAAACGCGCGCCGCGCATGTGCTGGGCCAATTGGATAAAAGCGCGGTGGGTGAATGGTTGTCCGGACTACTGATCGGTAACGAAGTAGCACAAATGCAGCGTGGCTGGAGTATTGGCGATGGCGAAACCGTTACGGTTATCGGAAATCCGTCGCTGGCGGCTCGCTATCGACTGGCATTGGATTATGTCGGTCTACACGACCGGTTACTGGATGGTGATGCGTCTTTCCAGGCCGGTATAAGGAGCATCGTAAATGAATTGGCAAGATAAACTTCCCCTAATCGCCATCCTGAGGGGGATTACTCCCGATGTTGTACTGGAGCATGTGGACGTATTGCTGGCCGCAGGATTTGATGCGGTAGAAATTCCGCTTAACTCACCCGACTGGTACGAGAGCATTGGCAAAACGGTGCAACGCTATGGTTCGCGTGCATTAATTGGCGGTGGCACGGTACTCAAGCCGCAGCAGGTGGACCAACTGCACACCCTGGGGGGAAAATTACTGGTTACCCCCAATATCCAGCCCGAGGTTATCCGCCGTGCGGTGGGTTACGGCATGATGGCTTGTCCTGGCTGCGCCACTGCCACCGAGGCGTTTAACGCCCTCGACGCCGGTGCACAGGCGCTGAAAATTTTCCCTTCGGTGTCTTTTGGGCCGGATTATATCAAAGCGTTAAAAGCGGTATTGCCGCCGGAAATCCCGGTATTTGCCGTTGGCGGCATTACACCGGAAAATTTACATCTTTATTTGCAGGCGGGGTGTATCGGTGCCGGTTTAGGCGGCGATCTTTATCGTGCCGGACAGCCGGTAAGTCGTACCCAGCAGCAGGCGGCAGCGTTTGTCCTGGCCTATCGGACCGCGATGCAGGCTAAATAGCCCAAGCATCAGTGTCACCCTTATTGGGCGGTCTAAGGCAGTTACTGGCCCGTCTGATATAGACACTCTGGCACGGGGAAATGAACCAGGCTGAATCAAACTATTATTGAACGATAGCAAGGGCGTCATTTCCCTATTTTCAACAGAGATCAGGAAATAATGAATGGTGTTATTTTTTTGTGGGGCCTAAAAAATAATCTAAAATGTTAAATACACGTCAACATAAATTTATTTAAGACGCGTGACCATTTTTTATCTTTTCAGCCGGTAAAATTTTCAGACCATTAAAAAAAGAGAAACTCTTTATAATTAACGTTTTCAGATCCGTTTATGATTTCTGCCAGTATGACTCTGTTGCGCCCTTGTTTCTTCGCATGATATAAAGCCGTGTCAGTAATGTGATAAATATTTTCAAAATTAACATCAACAGCAGAAATCATAATGCCAACACTAATAGTGATAAAACGCTCTGGGATACAGGTGAGTGGAGTGGTGTGAAAGTTATACATAATTTTTTGAATGATGTACCTGATATGACGCTCTTCGAGTTCTTCAATCAAAAAACCAAATTCATCCCCACCAAATCTTCCTATGATCGAATTGTCAGGAAGAATTTTTTTAATCATTGTGATGATTTCTTTTATAACCGCATCGCCCATTGGATGACCGAATGTGTCATTGATGCTTTTGAAGTCATCGATATCGAAAAGCACTAATGTACCGGCGGATGTAGACCGTAACTCGTTAAATTTGGAGATAAATGCAGCTCTATTATACACGCCGGTAAGGTCGTCATGGTTTGCTTTAAAGTCCAGTTCCTTGACCACTGCCTCAAGTTTTTGATTCATTTCTGCATTTAAATCTGAGATGTATTTTATAAAATCAATAACATAGCCAATCCCCATGTACTTGGTATTGTTGGTGATAATGAAACCACCTTCAAGGAACTTGTCGAAGTACTCAATAAATTTAGACGAGGCATTCTGGATCGAACAGTTGCAATCAATAATGAGAGGGTTTTTATCCATAAAGGTGGTGCAGCTTTTTTTCTCATAAATATCCCGATAAAAATTACGGGAGATTTGAGTGAAAAAAAAACTACGATTAATCATTCCTATCGGGCGTTCATCTTCAACAACTGGAAGAAGAAAAACAGCATGGTATGTTGAAAATAAATTAATGACATCTGCATTTTTGGTATCGGGGCTTACATAATGAGACTTTATACAAAGTTGTCCCGCTGTTGCCGGTGGTGGCATCTTCGTTAGTTCTTCGACCCGGGTTAATGGCTGTTTCATCAATAATCCAACGGTGAGTTTTTCTTTGTCGTTGCCATAGGATGATTATAATGAGTTCATATTTCAAGCAAAAGGTATGATGCTCGATAAAATGTAAGATTTTCATAAAAATGATGAAGAATTTGTTTTAACAGAAGATGAACTACTACCTGAATCCAAATGTGTTCACTTTACATTGTGCTCATATGACCGCACTCGGCGTTAGCGGGGGGATTGTGTAAAGTGTGATCTACATTGTAGTACAATATTAAATATTGGTGCTACAATTTGCGACATGGTATGACTGTGTTTCGCCACAGTAAGAGAGTGTTAAACCGGCTTAAAAGGAACAGACCTGATGAAAGTCACTAAATTTACCACCTACCGGCTGCCACCTCGCTGGATGTTTTTGAAGATCGAGACTGACGAGGGCATCGTTGGCTGGGGAGAGCCGGTTATTGAAGGTCGCGCCCAAAGCGTGGAGGCTGCGGTGCACGAGCTGGCGGATTATGTTATTGGCCAGGACCCGGCACGCATTAACGATATTTGGCAGACCTTATATCGCGCAGGGTTTTACCGCGGCGGCCCTATTTTGATGAGCGCCATTGCCGGCATCGACCAGGCATTGTGGGATATTAAAGGTAAGGCACTGGGTGTGCCGGTGTACCAACTGTTGGGTGGTCTGGTACGCGATCGGATTAAAGCCTATAGCTGGGTGGGCGGTGACCGGCCAGCCGATGTGATTGACGGCATGAAAAAGTTGACGCAAATCGGGTTTGATACTTTTAAGCTCAATGGTTGCGAAGAGATGGGATTGCTCGATAACTCGCGCAAAGTGGACGCGGCGGTGGCCGTGGCCGCGCAGGTGCGTGAAGCGATGGGTTCTGACATTGAATTCGGCCTGGATTTTCATGGCCGGGTGAATGCACCCATGGCTAAGTTACTGATTAAAGAACTGGAGCCCTACCGGCCGCTGTTTATTGAAGAACCGGTGCTGGCGGAGCAGGCGGAATATTACCCGCGCCTGGCGGCGCTCACCTCGATTCCTATTGCCGCCGGCGAGCGCATGTTCTCGCGTTTCGATTTTAAACGCGTGTTGGCCGCCGGCGGTCTGGCCATCGCTCAGCCAGATCTGTCCCATGCGGGCGGCATAACCGAGTGTTTGAAAATTGCTTCCATGGCGGAGGCCTATGATGTGACGCTGGCGCCCCATTGCCCGCTCGGTCCCATTGCCCTGGCATCATGCCTGGCGGTGGATTTTGTTTCCTATAATGCGGTATTACAAGAGCAAAGTATGGGTATTCATTATAACCAAGGTGCGGAGCTATTGGATTATGTCATTAATAAAGACGACTTTAAAATGACCGATGGATATTTTTATCCATTAAATAAACCGGGCCTAGGTGTGGAAATCAATGAAGAATTAGTCATTGAGCGCAGCAAAAACGCCGGTAACTGGCGTAACCCGGTCTGGCGATATCCCGACGGGGCTGTGGCGGAGTGGTAAATATTGCGGTTGGATAACCGATACCCGACAGTAAAGCCATTAAAGCTGTATCCCGCATTTTTCCGTTGTCAGTAAGTAGCGGGGGCCAGCCCAATCGGCAGTACTCTTCTGCATGACTTCACCATATTTAATAGGGGAAATCCTATTGAGTATGGTTCAAAGGTGATGATATGAATATCGATTTAAGTACCTCTACCCTGAGTAAATTAAATTTAAAAATAATTCCTTTTATTATTCTTTGCTATTTTATTTCCAACCTTGATAAAACGAATATTTCGGTGGCGGCGTTGCAAATGAATGCTGATTTGGGATTGACCACCAGTATGTATGGCTTAGGTGTAGGGATGTTTTATATTTCCTACATTTTATTTGAAGTGCCCAGTAATATATTAATGACCAAAGTCGGTGCTAAGCTATGGATTGCGCGCATTATGATTACCTGGGGTTTGGTCAGTACCGGTATGGGGTTTATCCATACGCCTCATCAACTTTACGTGATGCGTTTCCTGCTTGGCATGGCGGAGGCGGGTTTTGCTCCAGGTATTATTTATTATATTTCTTGTTGGTTTCCCAAAAGCAACCGCGCCCGGGCCATGTCGTTTTTCTATATGGGTTCGGTCCTGGCGTCGATTATCGGATTGCCGGTTTCCGGTAGCTTGCTAGGCCTGCATGGTCTGGGGGGCGTTGAAGGTTGGCGCTGGCTGTTCTTTATCGAAGGTGTGCCGGCGGTAGTGATGGGGATATTGGTGTTGTTTTATCTTTCCGATACCCCAGCTAAAGCCCCGTGGCTGAGCGCCGAACAAAAAAATTGGCTGACCACCACCCTGGCGGCGGATAATGCCGGCGCATTAATGAATAAAAATCATTCTTGGAGCAGCGCGCTAAAAAATCGTGTGGTGTGGTTATTAAGCCTAGTGTGGTTTCTGCAGGCGTTCTGCTCGATTGGCATCACCCTGTTCCTGCCGCTGATTATCAAAAGCATGGTGGCGGATAAGAGTAATTTTGTTATCAGCGTATTAGCGGCGATCCCCTTTGTTTTTGCCTGTCTGTTTATGTACCTGAACGGACGTCATTCCGATAAAACCAAGGAGCGGGCGTTGCATTTAGGGGTGCCGCTGATCATCTCTGGTGTGCTGCTGTCCGTCTCGATTTATACCGCAAACCTATGGCTGGCCTATATTCTGCTGGTCTTGACGGTGGGCTTTAACTTTGCACTGACGCCAATTTTCTGGGCGGTCACCACCGAGAAACTGACCGGCGTGGCGGCGGCGGCTTCGATTGCGTTTATCAACGCCATCGCCAACTTCGCTGGCCTGGGTCTACCGCCGTTGCTAGGAAAAATCAAGGATTTGACCAATAGCTATCATTACGGGTTGTTGATTATCGCCATCGCACTGATTCTTGGCGGCATCATCGGCATTTTTGTCGGCAGAACCAATACGCCGGCGTCGGGCACGGGTTCCGTTTCCCCGGCATCAAACTAATTCCCATCCAAGCATTTAGGTGAACAGTATGTGCTATAACATTATTAAAGCAGCTATGTTACCCGATACCTTGACCCAGCGGCTTGAACAACAGTTCCATATGGTGGATTACCAGAGGGCTACTGCAGATGAGCGCAGACGCTTAGCGGCCGAGGCTCAGGTCTTGGTGGTGAATGGGGAGTCGGTGGTGAGCGAGGTATTTCTGGCTCAGTTCCCTCAATTATCCCTCATCGCCGATTTTGGCGTCGGTTATGACGGCATCGATGTGATGGCCGCACAGCGGCGTGGTATTCAAATCTGCAATACCCCGGAGGTCTTGACCGAGGATGTGGCGGATATGGCGATGGGGTTGCTGCTGGCGACGTCGCGCCAGCTTGTCGGCGCGCAACGGTTTATCGAGCAAGGCGGCTGGCTGAGCGGCGGCTATCCTTGGACGAAAAAAGTCTCCGGCGGACGATTAGGTATTCTTGGCATGGGTCGTATCGGCCAAGCTATTGCCCAACGTGCTGCCGCGTTTAACATGACTATTGCTTATAACGATTATAGGCAACTACCCGCAAGCCCATGGGCGTTTTATCCGTCGATTGTTGAACTGGCTGCGGCCAGCGATTTTCTAATGGTTTGTGTGAACGGTGGTGAAAAAACCCGTTCGCTGGTGAACGCTCCGGTCATGGCTGCACTGGGCAGTGAAGGCATATTAATCAATATCGCCCGCGGTACAGTGGTCGATGAAGCGGACCTGATCGCGGCCGTGGACCACGGCATTATCGGCGGTGCTGGACTGGATGTCTTTAGCGACGAACCTCGAGTACCCGCCGCGCTGTTTAATCGCCCCAACGTGGTGATCACCCCACACATGTCCAGTGCCACCCATGCCACCCGGCGCGCTATGTCCGATTTGGTATTTGATAATATTGCTGCATTTATGGCCGGCCAACCGCTGCTAACGCCGGTGGCTCCTTATTAAACCGAGATTGTGAATTGTGAGACCGGCGCGTATCGGCGGGAAAATCGTCTTAGCCGATACGCCCACCAAATGCAAAAGCGGCAGGGCCACAGCGCGAGCCATTGCTCAAGCTCGCGCTGTGGCGTCGGCCTGATGCGGGACGCGGGCAGGAACAGCCTGATCCAGCGTTATCTGGCTGCTGCCATCCGTCTTATTTGGCCAGCGTGTCAGTAGGCAAGTGGGTACCATGCAGCATACGCTCACGAGGAGATTCGCGGCTTTTATCGCTGTTTTTGCGTAGATAGTCATAGGGTAGCAATACCGTATCCAATACCGCAGAGAAGGGTAAGTCTATCGCTGCCAGCGGTATCATGCTCCAACGGGTCTCCTTATCTTCCAGCATATTCAAACTCGCGCGGGTGCCGGGGTAATAACCCTGATTTGGTCCGGTATGGGTCATTATGCTTGAACATCCAGTTGCACCCATCAGTGCATAACCCGCAGCTAAAAGGGGTAACGCTATTTTTAAGGCATTCTTACATGTCATTATTAACATAGTTATACCGCATCCATGATGGTTGCTGTTTTAGTTCCAAAGGGGCAGATATACTGATTATTATAACTCTCGATTGTGTCTTGCCCATGACCGAGGGTTGTTGCAGATCCCTCATCCAGCCGCCAACGGGGGAGCGCGGGATATTGTGAATTATGTTCAAGCCTAATGACCCCCATTCAGATGCTATCAGTGTAATGGATCTTACGCCCGCGACTTGCAATTTTTGCTCACCGAAGGATATTTTTTTCTTATTCCAGCTTGAAAAAAGCAGTGGTGCCACCATGTTAATACTGTGACCAAAGAAGAATATGCCGAAAGGGTATTCGGGTCACTGACCTGTCCATCCGGAAGGTCGTATGTCACCTCGCTGAACGTTGGAGGCTTTTAATGCGTAATTTTGATTTAGCACCCCTATACCGCTCCGCCATTGGTTTTGATCGGCTGGTTAATTTATTGGAAGCCGGACAAAACCAGAGTAACGGCGGCTACCCCCCGTATAACGTTGAATTGGTAAATGAAAATCAATACCGCATTGCGATTGCGGTCGCCGGATTTGCCGAACATGAGTTGGAAATAACCGCCCATGATAATTTATTGACGGTGAAAGGCGCCCATCCGCAAGAATCCACTGAGCGCAATTATTTATATCAGGGTATTGCTGAGCGTAATTTCGAACGCAAATTCCAACTGGCCGAGCACATTCAAATTATAGGCGCCAATTTGGAAAATGGCCTGCTTTATATTGACTTGCAACGGGTGGTCCCGGAAACGCTAAAACCACGCCGTATTGAAATCAAATAAACCGGCTTTGACGGTAGGCCCGCCGTAATCGGGGGCTGACCCAACCTTGGGTTGGGTTGTTTATCTCGCTTCATAGAAGGAGTCAAATTCATGCGTAACTACAATCTCACCTCCGATCTCACTCCGCTGCTTCGCCAGTGGATCGGTTTTGACAAATTAGCCAGCAACATGCAGGGCAATTTGGACGACTTTAGCTTCCCGCCGTACAATATTGAAAAGAGTGATGATAACCATTATCGTATTACTCTGGCGCTGGCCGGGTTTAAGCAAGAAGAATTGAATATCGAAGTGGAAGGGCCGCGCTTGGGTATCTCGGGCAAACCGACCTTGCCTGAGCGGCAGGTGGAATATTTGCACCAGGGCTTGGTGTGTAAGGCGTTCTCCCTGAGTTTTACTCTGGCGGAACATATGTCGGTAGCGCAGGCGGAATTCGTCAACGGTTTATTGTATATTGATCTGGAACGCCATGTTCCTGAGTCAATGCAGCCGCGTTCTATTGCTATCGCCGGCAGTACCAATCCTCAGGTTCTGCAACACCAGAGCGATGCCGCGCCGGTTGATGTGCAATAACAGGCGTCTTTGCTCATATGCCCGGTGATACACCGGGCTCAGACCGCGCACCACGCGGCGCGGACTTGAACCTAGGGGACGACGTGAGTTAACTTCGCATCACGTTGTCCCCGTCAGGTACCTGTCAATAAAAACAGCTCGCAGCCCTAGGCTACGGGCTGTTTTTTTATTGCTTGGCCCGGTGCGCTAACCGACCTTCTCTCGATGTGCCCGTTCTACTTCTTGCGCCAGGATCGCGATGCCGCGTTCGATTTTATCGGCATCGGGGACGTAGTTCATGCGCATGCATTGCTGGGCGTGCGGCCAATCGACCTCCAGTCCGGGAAAGAAATAGTGGCCCGGTACCATCAAGACACCACGCTGCTTGAGTCGTTGATAAAGCATCTCGGTGGTGATTGGCAGATTCTGGAACCATAACCAGAGAAAAATGGCCCCTTCCGGTTTATGTATCAGGCACCGCTCCGGTGGTAAATAACGGCGCAGTGTGGCAATGGTCTGTGCCACGCGTTGCTGGTAAAAGGGCTTTATCACGGTTTGCGACAATCGGATCAGATCGCCACGCCGAATCATCTCGCTCGCTAGCGCCGGACCCATTCCCCCCGGTGCCAGGCTGATGATACCGTTCATGTTGCCCATTGCGCTAATCACCGCCTCATTGGCTATTACAATGCCACAACGCGCCCCCGGTAAACCCAGTTTAGACAGGCTCATGCACAAGATAATATTCGGATTCCATAGCGGCGTGGCCTGGCTGAAAATGATGCCAGGGAAAGGCAAGCCGTAGGCATTGTCGATCAATAAAGGCACCTGGTGCTGGCGGGCCAGGGTGTCCAGGCGTCGCAACTCCAGATCGGTTAACACATTGCCGGTGGGGTTAGTGGGCCTGGAGACACAAATTAGCCCAATATCGTCACCCACGCTTAAGTGGTCGAAATCCACATGATATTTAAACTGACCTTCCGGCAAATGGGCGATGGTGGGCTTGGTTGAGACAAACATATTCTCTTCCAGTCCCGCGTCGGCATAACCCAGGTATTCCGGCGCCAGCGGGAATAACACCCGACGCAGCCGACCGTCGGCACCCCGTCCGGCAAACAGGTTGAACAGATAAAAAAAAGCGCTTTGGCTGCCGTTGGTCACGGCGATATTTTTTGCCGAAATTGGCCAGCCGAGCTCCTGGCGTAATAAATCCGCCAGGGCGTTGAGCAACGCGTCTTTCCCCTGTGGACCGTCATAATTACACAGCGCTTCGCAAAGGGAGCCTTGTTCCAGCATGGATTGGCATAAGGTCTGAAAATAGCGGTCCATCGCCGGGATGGCGGCAGGGTTGCCGCCACCGAGCATAATGGCGTCAGGAGAACGCAGGCCGTCGTTCATATCGTCCATTAACTGGCTGATGCCGGAATGGCGGGTAAATTTTTTGCCGAACAGCGAGAAAGTCATAGTGCCTATACAGTGCCCATTGAGGTGATGTAGACCAAAGACGTAGCATACCTTAGCGCATTGGCCGTATCAGGCAACCAAAACCTCAATAACTGTCTCGTCTTAAATCAAATCCAGGCTGCGCAGTTCGGTTTTAAGATAGGCATAATAGATAGGTGCTGCGACTAAACCCTCTAACCCAAAGGCCGACTCAAAAACCAGCATAGCCAATAACAATTCCCATGATTTTGCCTGGATCCGGTGGCCGACAATTTCGGCATTAAGGAAATATTCCAGCTTATGGATCAGCACCAGGTAAGCCAACACTACCCCGGCAATCGGCAGCGAAACGGATAACGCCGAGATAATCATGAGAAAATTTGATATCAAGTTACCAATAATCGGTAATAATCCAAAAATAAAGGTAGCGACCACTAGCGTTTTGGAAAGCGGTAGATGTATCTTAAATAAGGGAAAGACGACCAAGAGTAAAATAGATGTTAATATCGTATTAACCGACGAAATTTTTATTTGCGCAAACACGATATTGCGAAAAGCGTTGGATAAATTTTGTACCCGTTGCTGCAATTGCTCCCGAAAGTAAGTGGTGCGGCCGGTAGGTTTATTCAGGGAAATGATGGCGCCGATAATCAAACCGATCAAAATGGTGATAAAACCATGCAGGAAACTGCGGCCCATATTGCGGATGGTAATGAGGTTGGTCTCCACCAGAGCGAAAATTTGATTTTTCAGCCCCTCGGCGCTTTCCGGCAAAAAAGCGGGCAGTTCGATGGGAATACGATTTTTTAACCCGGAGAAAAGACGGTTGGACTCTGCGGTTAAGTCTATGCCTTTTTGAATATTTGCGGTTAAAAAACTGACCAGACTCACCACGCCTAGCGTTAAAACGACAACCACGACGGCGGCGATGATACTGACCACCACCCAACGTGCCCGACCGCCGATGAACCTCTCAAAAAAAGGCGTCAGGGCAAAAATGATTTCATAGGCCAGGAAACCTGCAACAAAGCAGGGGAATAAATGTAGTGGGATGATAATAGCGATAAACAACAGCATCAGGACATAGCTGCTGAGTTTAATATGAGTATGACTTAAGGTCATTAGTGTTCCTTTAAATATCGCCTGTTTCCATTTTATCTCATACCGAAGTAAAGCATAGCCCTTGATAACGGCAAAACGTATTTTTTGGTTCTGGAGGACAAAATGACCGACTATTCGAGCCACCCATCATTGAATTTGCCCGCGCCTCAGTTGCATATGATAAGCGGTAAAATCGGTGCAGGTAAATCCACCTTGGCGCAAAAACTCAGTGAAAATGGGGCAGGTTTACTGATCGTGGAAGATCGTTGGCTTTCGGTACTGTATCCCAATCAGATCGCGCAGATCCCGGACTATATTCGCTGTTCGGAACGCATCCGCAATCTGCTGGAGGAACACGTAGTGGAGATTTTACGCCACGGACTCTCGGTGGTGCTGGATTTTCCGCTCAATACCCCAGCCATTCGGGCCTGGGGACTGCAGATGGCGGAACTGGCCGGTGTTGGGCATGTGCTGCATTTTCTTGATCTGCCTGATGTGGTTTGTAAGCAGCGGCTGCAGGCCAGAAATGCTGCCGGCCTGCATCCTTACAATACCAGCGATGAGGAGTTCGATCTGCTCACCCGCTATTTTGTCGCACCGGTACCGGAGGAAGGACTCAATATTGTCAGGGGAAGTTAGGTGATGTCCCACCGTTTTCCATGAGCAGTGCGCATGGAAAATGCGGGATCGTGCCTAAAACTCCCCGCCGGCGCCGGATGAATTCGCCACCTGGGGATTAACACAATTTTCCTGAACCTGCCCGTTGAACGCGGCTATCAGATTGTCCACGGCGGTCGCGTCCATGGCATAGCGGGTTTCGTGCGTGGCGGAACCGATATGCGGCAGCGCCACCACGTTGGGCAGTTGTAGCAAGGGTGAATCCGTCGCCAGCGGCTCTTGTTCAAATACGTCCAGGCCAGCGGCGCTGATAGTGTGATTTTCCAGCGCCTCAATCAACGCAACTTCATCCACTACCGGGCCGCGACCGGCGTTGATCAAAATAGCACTGGGTTTCATGTTGGCCAGTCGTTCGCGGTTAATGAGATGATGGGTCTGGTCGGTCAGCGGCAGGATGATACAGACAAAATCGGCCTTGGCCATCAGGGAATCCAGATCGCAGTATGTAGCGTTAAAGCGCTGTTCCGCTTCGCTGTGCTGATGGCGTGCATTATATAAGATGGGCATGGAGAAGCCCAAGTGCGCCCGCTGGGCTAACGCCATGCCAATGCGTCCCATGCCAACCACACCCAGGGTTTTATGGTGCACATCGCTGCCAAACCAGTCGGCGCAGACGTTGTCGCGCCATTCGCCCACCCTGGTGCGTTGTGCCAATTCTGGCAGGCGACGCGCGGTGGCCAGTACCAGGCCCATCAGCAGATCGGCCACGGTGTCGGTCAGGGCGCTTGGGGTATGCATCAGTAAAATACCGCGGGCATTCAGCGCGTCGACATCATATTTGTCATAACCGGCTGAAATGGTCGACGCCACCTTTAGCTGCGGCAGCCTATCAAGCATTTTTTGGTCAAACTTGCCGCCAGAACCGATAATACCGTGCGCTTTTTGCAAGACCGAAGCGTACTTTTTGACATTTTCCTCGTCCAGTCCTGGGATTTCGGTGACGTCAAAAAACGCGTTCAGGCGCTGACGCAGGTCGTCCGATAAAGACTTGTACAATACCACAGCAGGTTTCATCATCATCTCCGTTGTTCGGCTATCACGCATAAACGATAACCGGCAGCATAACATTTTTGCTCATTAACGACAGCAGGACCCCGCGTGTTCTCATGCCTTAATGGGCTGTGCATGTTGTGCCGGCTTGACGATCAATGTCAGCCACACTGCAACCAACAAGGCTACGGCCATAAATACATACGAAGCCGAAGGCGAGCCAGTCGCACCATTGAGATAACCCACGACCCAGGATCCGACAAATGAACCCAGAGCGCCCATGCTATTAATCAGTGCCATGGCCCCGCCAGCGACATTACGCGGCAGCATTTCCGGCACGATGGCGAAGAAAGGGCCGTAAGGCGCGTACATTGCCGCGCCGGCGATCACCAGCAAGGCATAAGACCCCCAGAAATGATGCGCGCCCAGTAAATAGGAACCAATAAACGCCAGTGCGCCGATCAATAATAACGGCCAGACGAAGATTTTACGATTTTGCAGCTTATCCGATGCCCAGGATACGACTACCATGGCAATGGTCGCCGCCAGATAAGGTACCGCCGATAACCATCCCGCCTGCACCATGCCCATTTCCATGCCGTTACGCAGGATGGATGGCAACCACAATACAAAGCCGTAAACCCCAATACTCCAAGCGAAATACTGCATGCAAAGGATTATGACGTTGCGTGAACGGAAAGCCTCGGCGTAATTATGTACCGCCTTGATACCTTCTTGTTCCTTGGCCAATTGCTGCTGCAACGCCTGTTTTTCATCTTCGGAAAGCCATTTTGCCTGGGCGGGTTTGTCGTTTACCAATACCCACCAGCAAAACGCCCAAATCACCGCCGGGATGCCCTCGAAAATAAACATTTCGCGCCAGCCGAAGGCGTTAATCAAATACCCCGAGACCACCGACATCCACAGCACCGTCACCGGATTGCCCAGGATCAGAAAGGTATTGGCCCGAGAGCGTTCCGCCTTGGTGAACCAGTTACTGATATAAATCAGCAGTGCCGGCATTACCGCCGCCTCTACTACGCCCAGGGCAAAGCGGATAGCCATCAACATCGGGATATTACTGACAATGCCGGTTAACGACGCAAATACACCCCATAATACCAGGCACCAGAAGATCAGGGTTCTGACACTGCGCCGTTCAGCATAGACCGCGCCGGGGATTTGAAAAAAGAAATAACCAAGAAAGAACAGGGCGCCCAGCAGTGAGGAGATCCCTTTGGTAATGCCCAAATCGGTATTGATGCCGGCCGCCGAGGCGAAGCTAAAGTTGGCTCGGTCGAGATAGGCCAGACTGTAGCTGATAAATATAATCGGCATAATATACCACCAGCGCTTTGGTGCTAATTTCGCGATGCTCATGGGTAGTCCTTGATTGAATAGGTCTTTGGGGCGCCAAGGTGCTTTTTATTTATATGGAATCGGTACCATTTAATGAAAGCAGAGTAGGGTTATACCGGTAGGCGCGTTCCCGGCAGGTCAATTCTATTGAAGCAAAGCCACGAAACGTCGTGTCTCGGCCACCAGATCCTTTCCCGCTAGCGGAAATTCGATCCCGCGAGGGACGTTGTCCGGCAGGTGTTCCAGCAGTTGGCGCCAGCTTGGGTCACTCGGCTCCGGCGGCACAGCTTGCCAATCGTTGCCGGATCTGGCGGCAACCTTGACATGGATATAGTTAACCACTGCTGCCAAGGCATCAGCGGCGGCAAGGGGCGGTTGTCCTACCCAATGCCAGTTACCCATATCGAAGGTCATGCTTACCGGCAACCTGTCGGCAGTAGCTCGGTTAAAAAAGGCCTGTAGTGGTGCGAGTGTGCCGCACGCCGTTTGATCGTTTTCCACCAACAGCTTCACGTTTTGCGTATGCAGGAACGCGGCCAGAGCCTCAGTGCCGACGCTGGTGGTAAAGTGGCCTAACGAGAGTTTTAGACGTTCGGCACCCAGTTGCTCCGCTTCGGCGAATAGCTGGGGGAGCAAGGGGTTTGACGCGCCGCCTGTAGCGAACAGCGCTTGCGGCGCGGAGTAAAAGCAGCGTAGACCATGAGACGCGATGGCACGTGCCAGTTCCGGCAAGGACTGCAGGTCGGTCTGTGTTAACAGTTCACGGCGAATTTCCACCCCATCGGCGCCGGATAACGCGATAATCGGCAACAGCTTGCGCTGCCCGCCCAAGGCGACTACGTTGTTTTTGCCATACGCGGCGGTGACCACAAAGACGGCATGTTTCATGTTTTGACTCCTTGGCCGGGTTTTCCCGAGGGATGGCTTAACGGTAAATGGTACCGGTTCCATTGAACAGCTTGTTATGTCAGATTTATGATCGACGTCACTAATTAATGCATACACGTAAAAATGCTAAAGCGCGGTTTTTGCCAATAAGAAGGGGATTGTTAGGATATTGAGGATAAAATCACCCAGAGGTGGCGTTTGATCACGCGTGCAGATAACTGAGAAATACTGTCATGACATCTTTGGGGAACATTTTGCGATATGCTGAAATGAGCTACCCAACCGCACCTCGATGATAGGTGCTATGGAAACGTAGGTGGTGGAGCTGCCATGGGGGTCGTCTCAAGGTTGAGCATTAAAATTATTATTTTTTTGGCGTCTGGTAAATGTCCGGGCGTGTTATCGCCCAGGCATAATTAGGTTTGTTGATAGGCTGGTAACCCAATTTTTGGTAGAGCCATGGCGCTGTGGTGGTAAACAGCATCATTCTACGTAGCGTTGTGGTCACTGGGTGCTCCTGGCAGCAACGAATTAGCCATCCACCGAGGCCCTTGCCCTGATATTCTTCAAGAATGTAAACATCACACAGATAGGCAAAAGTGGCATAATCAGTGATAAACCGGGCAAATCCTATCTGCACCCCATTGTCAAAGACGCCAAAGTTGAGGCTGTTTTTTATGGATTCACGCACCGTATCTTCATCAATGCCTGCGGCCCACGTTGAGCGGGTCAGGGCGTGATGTATTGCCGGGATATCTAACGTTGAATTATCGGTACTGATCACATAATGATCGTGACGCCATTCTTTTATCTTTCTCATTTTTATGACTTTATTTTTTTTCTGGAATCAGGACAAGAGTATATTTACCATTTTAATTTTCACTTCACAACCTGGGTGTTATGGTGAATACCGCCCTTTATTTTATCAAATAAAACGTCTTGTGTTACTGATGCTAGGAGCAGGAAATGAATACATTTGCGGTACGGCGTATTCGCGGCAGTGATGTTGACGACTTTCGGGAAATAAGACTCGAAGCGCTCAGGCTCCACCCTGATGCCTTTGGCGCGTCTTTTGCCGATGAAAGCCAGAAACCACAAGAATTTTTCGCCGAGCGTTTGCAATCGAATGCCGTTTTTGGCGGCGTTGACCGGCAAAATAGGCTACAGGGCATCATTGGCATCAGTGTTAATACTGCCCCAAAGCTGTGCCATGTGGCCACTCTCTGGGGGATGTATGTCCGTGCTGACATGAGGGGAACCGGTCTTTCCCTGGCCCTGCTCCGGGCGGCATTGCTGGAAGCCGGGGCCGGCATGATCGTGAAGCTCTCAGTCGTGGCAACCAACCCGTCGGCACAACGTCTTTACCGTTCAGTCGGGTTTACACCGTGGGCAACGGATCGTCGCGCGTTATGTATTGATGGGGTGTTTCATGACGCGCTGCTTATGCGACGAGATCCCCACTGAGTTGCGGTTCATCACTGCCACAGTAGGTCCATTTAATCGGGCAGCTAACGGGTCGTCGAGCCCCGGACGATCAACTCGCCACTAAAGGCCTGCTCGCATACCGGCTCATTGACGCCCTGAATCCGCTTGAGTAATTGCTCCAGCGCGGCGTGGCCAATTTGGTAGGTTGGCTGTTTAAACGTGGTGATACCCACGCCCGCCAGTTCGGCCCATTCCAGTTCATCAAAACCCAGCAGCCCGATATCGCTGCCCCAATGCAAACCCTGGCGTCGCAAGGTGCGGGCAATTTGCAGTGTCAGCGCGCCGTTGGCCGACAGGATGGCTTTACGCATGCCCCGGTGGCGACGATTGAAATCCTTGATGATGGTATCCAGGGTCGTGATATCGTCCAGGGCGCTTTCCGCGACTTCCGCCACCCGCTCCGGATGGGCCGCCAGACAGGCGCGAAACGCCAAAAGCCGCTCGATACGCGTATTAACGGTGCCCAGGGGTTCGCTAAGAAACATGATGGCTTCGAAGCCTTGTTCAATCAGATGCTCCGTGGCGATGGTGGCCGCCTGATGATTATCCAGTCCGACCATATCGCAGGAAAAATCCGGGATCTTGCGATCGATTAGCACCATTGGCAAAGAGGATTGCTGCAGCATCGCCAGTGCGTCCTCGTGCATACCCACCGCATTCACCACAATCCCCTCTACCTGATAGCCATTGAGCAACTGCAGATAATGACGTTCTTGATTGACTTCGTTATTAGTATTGCACACCAGCAGCGTAAAACCCCGCTGGCGGCAGGCCGCTTCGATGCCGCGCATAACGTCCACCGAATAGGGATTGGTGATATCGGCGATAATCAGCCCAATCAGCCCAATCAGCCGGGTTTGCCCGCCTTTCAGACTGCGGGCCATTTGGCTTGGCCGATAATTCAGTTGCACGATGGCGGTTTCAATACGTTGGCGGAGATCATCTGATAGCACGTTGAGCTCGCCGTTCAAATAGCGCGAAACGCTGGTTTTACCGCTGTTGGCGGCTTTGGCCACATCGCTGATGGTGGCGCGTCCCGAGGCGTTGGCTCCCTTTGATTGATTCACGGCGTTTTTCTCCTGGTGTTAACAACGACAACTGTTAATGGCGGCGCCATTGCAGCGTCAATAAAGTATGGCCGGTTTCGGCGTTGAAATTTTTGCCGATTTGCCGAAAGTCCTGATGCCAATAAAAATGGCGCGCGCGGTGGTTTAATTGATAGACCTCCAAGGCCAAAACCGTAAAGCGCTGTTTGGCCTGCGCCAAGAGCCCCTGCCCGATACCCTGGTGATAATAGCGTGGCGCGACGAATACTGCGCCGATAAATTGCCCCATTAGGATACTGATAAATCCCGTCATTTCGCCATCACGCTCATCCACCCAACTGAGGGATTGCGGCAGATACTCGTCCCGCACCAGGGGCAGGCTTTCCAACCAGTAATCTGCCCGGATAAACGGATGGGCAAGGGTGGTGCTTTCCAGCCAAAGCGCCAGCAGCTCAGGTATGTCGTCGGATTGAAACGGCCGAATCATCGCTTTAGCTCCTTAATTGGGCTGTATATCTTAACGCCAGAGGGTATACTGGCGCATTCTTAATAAACCCACTTTTATCGCGTGCGAATTCAACATGCAAAAGTTTGACCCCAAGACCTTTCAGGGCTTGATCCTGACCTTACAGGACTACTGGGCGCGTCAAGGCTGTACTATTATCCAACCGTTGGATATGGAAGTCGGCGCGGGTACGTCCCATCCTATGACCTGCTTGCGAGCGCTCGGTCCCGAACCTATCGCCGCGGCGTATGTCCAGCCGTCGCGCCGCCCCACTGACGGCCGTTACGGTGAAAACCCCAACCGGCTGCAGCACTATTATCAATTCCAGGTCATCATCAAGCCGTCACCGGATAATATCCAGGAACTTTATCTCGGGTCGCTCAAAGAAGTGGGTCTGGATCCGACCATTAATGATATCCGTTTTGTTGAGGACAACTGGGAAAATCCGACGCTTGGCGCCTGGGGACTCGGATGGGAAGTGTGGCTCAACGGCATGGAAGTGACACAATTCACTTATTTCCAGCAAGTGGGTGGCCTTGAATGTCGTCCGGTTACCGGTGAGATCACCTATGGACTGGAGCGTCTGGCCATGTATTTGCAGGGCGTGGACAGTGTCTATGACCTGACCTGGAGCGACGGCCCGCTGGGTAAAACCACCTATGGCGATGTGTTCCATCAAAATGAAGTGGAACAGTCCACCTACAACTTCGAGTATGCCGACGTCGATTTCTTGTTCGTCTGTTTTGATCAGTACGAAAAAGAAGCGCAGATGCTGTTGGCGCTTGAGCATCCGCTGCCGCTGCCCGCCTATGAGCGTATTTTGAAAGCGGCGCATAGTTTTAATCTGCTGGATGCCCGCAAGGCCATATCAGTTACCGAACGGCAGCGTTATATCCTGCGCATTCGCACCTTGACCAAAGCCGTTGCTGAGGCTTATTACGCTTCGCGCGAAGCCTTGGGTTTTCCGATGTGCAAGAAGAACGAGAAATAAGAGGCCGGCTCATGACGCAACATACTTTTTTGGTGGAGATCGGTACGGAAGAGTTGCCGCCGAAGGCACTCCGCCACCTGGCGCAATCCTTTGCCACGTTATTCGGCGCTGAACTTGATAGCGCTAATCTTCCCCATGGTGAGATCAAATGGTTCGCTTCTCCCCGTCGCCTGGCGCTAAAAGTCGCTGATCTGAGTGCATCCCAGGCTGACAGGGAAGTTGAAAAACGCGGCCCTGCCATAACGCAGGCCTTCGATGCCAATGGTCAGCCCACCAAAGCGGCGCAAGGCTGGGCGCGCGGTTGCGGCATCGCCGTCGAGCAGGCTGAGCGTACCATCACCGATAAAGGGGAATGGTTGCTGTACCGGGCGACAGTGAAGGGTCGCCGTGCCCAAGAACTGCTGGCCGATATGGTGAACCTTGTCCTGGCTAAGCTACCCGTGCCGAAAATGATGCGCTGGGGGGAAAACGATACCCAGTTTATCCGCCCGGTGCACACAGTGACCATGCTGCTGGGCGACGAGCTGATTCCGGGCCGGGTACTGGGGATCGACTCCGCCCGTATACTGCGCGGACATCGTTTCATGGGCGAGGCGGAACTGACGTTGGATAACGCTGATCAATATCCTGCCCTGCTGCTTGAACGCGGTAAAGTGATGGCCGATTATGATCTGCGCAAGGCGCAAATCAAGCGTGACGCTGAAGCGGCGGCCAGGGAGATCGGCGGCATTGCCGATTTGACCGATAGCCTGCTGGAGGAAGTGACCTCGCTGGTGGAATGGCCGGTGGTGCTCACGGCGAAATTCGAGGAAAAATTTCTCGCTGTGCCCCCTGAGGCGCTGGTGTATACCATGAAAGGTGATCAGAAATATTTCCCGGTCTATGACCGCCAGGGGCAGTTGTTACCGCATTTTATCTTTGTCGCCAATATCGAATCAAAAGATCCGCAGCAGGTGATATCCGGTAATGAAAAAGTGGTACGGCCACGCTTGGCGGACGCCGAATTTTTCTTTAACACCGATCTCAAAGTGCGGCTGGCGGATCGTTTGCCGCGTCTCGATAGCGTACTGTTTCAACAGCAATTGGGCAGCTTGCGCGATAAGAGCGACCGTATCGAATCGCTGTCCGGCTGGATTGCCGAGCAGATGGGTGCCGATGCTGAACAAGCCGCCCGTGCCGGCCTGTTGAGCAAGTGTGATTTGGTCACCAATATGGTGGTTGAATTTACCGACACCCAAGGGGTGATGGGCATGCATTATGCCCGCCACGACGGCGAACCCGAAGCAGTGGCGCTGGCGTTGAAAGAGCAGTATCAGCCGCGATTTTCCGGTGATGCGCTGCCGTCCACATTGGTCTCCTGCGCTGTAGCCATCGCCGAGAAAATGGATACTCTGGCTGGCATTTTTGGCATCGGCCAACACCCGAAGGGCGACAAGGACCCATTTGCCCTGCGTCGCGCAGCTCTGGGCGTGCTGCGCATTATCGTCGAGCAGCGGTTGCCGCTGGATCTGCAAACCCTGACGGTGCAAGCCGTGCGGTTGTATGGTGAAAAGCTGAGCAATTTGCGCGCGGTGGATGATGTGATCGACTTTATGCTCGGCCGTTTCCGCGCGTGGTACCAGGAAGAGGGCCATAGTGTCGATACCATCCAGGCGGTGCTGGCGCGACGTCCTACCCGCCCGGCGGATTTTGACGCCAGGGTGAAGGCGGTGAGCTATTTCCGTACCCTGGACGCCGCCGCCTCATTGGCCGCTGCCAATAAGCGGGTATCGAATATTTTGGCTAAAGCTACGGATAAGCTCAACCAGGACGTACAAGCGGCTACACTCAAGGAAGTGGCCGAGATCCAGTTAGCCACCTACCTGACGGTATTGCGCGATAAACTGCAGCCGCTGTTTGACGAAGGTCGCTACCAGGACGCGTTGGTAGAATTGGCGGCGCTACGCGAGCCGGTAGATGCGTTTTTCGATCAGGTCATGGTGATGGCCGACGATGATGCCGTGCGTATCAACCGTTTAACCCTGTTGGATCAGCTGCAAAAACTGTTCCTACGGGTTGCCGATATCTCGTTGCTGCAATAGTTGCGTTGGCGCGGCGTGGTGGAAACATAACGCCGCCGCTTGGCGTGGCCCGATCGGACGAGTCATCGGCTGTAAGCGACGTTTGACGCCGCTGTAAGCTTGAAATGAGACTATACCTTAAATAATTCGCGTTGCAGGAAGGCGGCGACGCAGTGAATCCCCAAGAGCTTACTCTAGTAAGTGACTGGGGTGAGCGAGGTAAGCCAACGAACCTGCAGCGTGAAGTATGACGGGGATATACCTTAAATAATTCGCGTTGCAGGAAGGCCGACGCACCTGCAACCTGGGTATAACGGGCATAGGCTTAGCAGCATATCCGCATCAGGGTGCCCACACGGGCATCCATGCAATGTAATAGAGACATGATTTTACGGGAGTATTGGTCATGATGTTAAGGGACAGACTGGCGCATTACCGCTATGTGCTGATGATGCCAGTACTACTACTGTTGGCGGTGCAACTTACCGCCTGCGGCGATAAAGAACCGGATCAACGTAAGGCGTTTATGCAGTTCCTGCAAACCACGATACTGCCTGGTGGTGAACGCTTGCCGACCCTCAGTGAGGATCAAAAGAAAAAATTCGGTACCTATGTCAGCGATTATCAAGTCTTGCTGACGTTCACCCAACAATATACGCAGGCTGTTAACGCCAGCCTTATGCCGGTACTCGATCAAATTAACCAGATCAGGGTGCCGCAGGATTATCTTTCCCATCGGGGCGATTTACAGCAAGCAGCAGGTGCATTGAATCTGCTGGGGCCACAAATTGAGCGTTTGCAAAAACAGGCTGATGATGCCCGTGTCGCGCTTAAGCAGCCTGATGATTTGAAAGCGTTGTATGCCCAGGTCTATACCAAGCTGGTTACCCAGCCAGCCCAGAATGTGACACCGGTGGTGACCAGTGCCGCAACGTTATCCGAAACGTTGGTTCAAGTGGGTAATTTTCTGAATATGCAAGGTGCTCAAGTCACCTACGGCGCCAACTCCATCGCGTTTCCCACTCGGTTGCAGGCGACTCAGTACAATGAGCTGATGGCGGGTTTACAAACCCAGCAGCAACAGTTAGTACAGGCCCAGGCCGCCGCTGGCGTACACTAGGCCACGCCTTCGCTAACGCTGGTGCCGTTGTCATAACCTAGCCTGAGGACACGCCAGGCGTCCGTTGTCCCATTGCGTAAATTAACCGGCAATGGGGCAGCTCCCCGCATTGCCCCACTACGTTGAGGCGCTCAATGACATCGCTGTCATCACCGGCCGTTAACGCTTTTGTCACAGCCTGCGCGCATACCCCTCCTTTACGTCCAGACGATCGCCGGATGAATGGTAAATTTCTTACAGACCCTGTTACTCATCTTTGGTTTTTTGAAGGCCGAGCCTTGTGCAGTCAGGCTTGTAGGGGGTAATGAGCGTCAGTCCGCAAATAATTTGTGATGTAAATCACATTTATAAAACAAATACACAACCACGATAAGTGATGTACATCACATTTTTTCATCCAGAAGTGGCTAAAAAAACGGCTTGTGCTTTATTTACATAAAATATTTGTGATGAATATCACCTATATAGGGCCATATCAGGGGGGTATGGCGTGATTTCTGTCACATTTTTACCGCTAGGTACGCTTCGTCATCGGGTCGTGGTAGAGTCGCGCTGTTAATAGAACCACCGACAGATTGTGCAACACTGTCGCAACAATTTTCACGCGCCCTTATGATCCGGCGCGTATCAATAGGGGTGTTTGTTTATGTCTTCTTCGGATATCAAGGTCAAAGTACAAAATTTTGGCCGTTTCCTCAGTAATATGGTGATGCCGAATATCGGCGCCTTTATTGCCTGGGGGATCATCACCGCGCTGTTTATACCGACCGGGTGGGCGCCGAATGCCACCTTGGCTAAATTAGTCGGCCCAATGATAACCTACCTGCTGCCGTTACTGATCGGTTACACCGGCGGGCGACTGGCTGGCGGTGAACGCGGCGGCGTAGTCGGCGCAATCACTACCATGGGTGTCATTGCCGGGGCTGATATCCCTATGTTCATGGGCGCCATGATGGCGGGTCCGCTGGGCGGCTGGGCAATCAAGCGTTTTGATCGGATGGTCGACGGCAAAATCAAAAGCGGCTTCGAGATGTTGGTTAACAATTTCTCTGCCGGTATCATCGGCATGCTGCTAGCTATCGTGGCATTCCTGGCTATCGGACCGCTGGTTGAAATCCTCTCGCATGCCCTGGCATTGGGCGTCAATATGATGGTACGCCACGATTTGCTGCCGTTGGCATCAATCTTTGTTGAACCGGCGAAAATCCTGTTCCTCAATAACGCCATCAACCACGGTATCTTCTCGCCGTTGGGCATTCAGCAGGCTACCGAAACCGGCAAGTCAATTTTCTTCCTGATTGAAGCCAATCCGGGTCCAGGTATGGGCGTACTGATGGCCTATATGTTTTTTGGTCGCGGCAATGCTAAACAGTCCGCTGGCGGCGCAGCTATCATCCACTTCTTGGGTGGTATCCACGAAATCTATTTCCCTTATGTGCTGATGAACCCGCGTTTGTTGCTTGCGGTTATCCTGGGTGGCATGACCGGCGTGTTTACACTGAGCGTACTGCATGGCGGCCTGGTATCTCCGGCCTCTCCAGGTTCGATCTTGGCGGTGTTGGCGATGACGCCAAAAGGCAGCTATTTTGCCAATATCGCAGCGGTTGTCGCGGCGTTTGCCGTATCATTTGTAGTGGCCTCTATATTGCTGAAAAGTATGAAAGTGAAAGAAGGCGACGATTTGGAAGACGCGACCCGTCGCATCAAAGATATGAAGGCTCAGTCCAAAGGGTTGACCGCATCGGTTAACGCTGGCGCTGGCAATGATTTGAGCGCAGTGCGCAAAATTATCGTTGCTTGCGACGCGGGCATGGGCTCTAGCGCCATGGGTGCCGGGGTATTGCGTAAAAAAGTCAAAGAGGCTGGGTTAACCAATATCAGCGTGACCAATACCGCTATCAATAGCCTGCCCGAAGATGTGGATCTGGTGATAACTCATCGCGATCTGACTGAGCGCGCCATGCGTCATGCGCCTCAGGCTCAACATATTTCGCTGACCAATTTTTTGGATAGCGGACTGTATACCGATCTGGTGGCACGTCTGGTGGCAGTGCAAAAAAATGAGGCCAACCAGGAAAAGGTGATCGCCACGCTGGATGACAGTTTTGAAGATAGCGAACAAAATCTGTTCCGCCTGACGGAGGCGAATATCTTCCTCGGCCAGCATGCGGATAACAAAGAGCAGGCGATTCGTTTTGCCGGCGAACAACTGGTTAAAGGGGGCTACGTGCTGCCGGAATATGTCGATGCCATGATGGATCGTGAACGGCTGACGTCCACCTATTTGGGCGAGTCCATTGCGGTACCTCATGGCACCATTGAGGCCAAGGATAAAGTGTTGCGTACCGGGGTGGTATTCTGTCAGTACCCTGACGGCGTGCGTTTTGGTGACGAGGCGGATGATATTGCCCGTCTGGTCATCGGTATTGCTGCGCGCAACAACGAGCATATTCAGGTTATCACCAGTCTGACCAATGCGTTGGACGACGAGGCGGTCATTGCCCGTTTGACTAACACCACCGAGGTGGAAGAGGTCTTGGCGCTGCTCAAAAGTAATAGAAACGCCTAAGCCAAGGGATGTTGCGTGACGGCGCGGTCAGCGAGTGCATTAATCGCTTGCGTAGGTAAGCGGTTCGAATGAACCGGCATTGCCAACACGTGTGCAAAAGAGGGCGGCAGTGGCGCCGCCACGGGTAATGGAAAGGTTAAATGTGAGAGGGGGCCTACAGTGGCCCCTTTTTAACTCGGAAAATCCAAGGTTAATATTATGAAAGCATTACATTTCGGAGCGGGAAACATCGGTCGAGGTTTTATCGGTAAATTATTGGCCGATGCCAAGGTTCAGGTGGTATTTGCTGACGTGAACCAAACGGTGCTGGATGCATTGAACGCCAGGGGTGAATATCAGGTCCATGTGGTGGGTGAACAATCTCATGTGGACACGGTCAGCCATGTGAGCGCGGTAAACAGCACCAGTCAAGATGTGGTGGCATTGATTGCCACCGTAGACCTGGTGACTACCGCCGTAGGGCCGCAGATCCTGGAACGGATTGCCGGTACTGTGGCGCAAGGGCTGATCAAACGCCACGACGCGGGGACTGTGCTCCCGCTCAATATTATTGCTTGTGAAAATATGGTTCGCGGCACCAGTCAACTCAAACAGCACGTGCTCAAGGCTCTGCCTGAACAGTATCACGCCTGGGTCGAAGAGCACGTGGGTTTTGTCGACTCGGCGGTGGACCGCATTGTACCCCCGGCCGAAGCCGGTACTCAGGACCCCCTAGCGGTGACGGTTGAGACGTTCAGCGAATGGATTGTGGATAAAACCCAGTTCAAGGGCCAGCCACCAGCGATTGCGGGAATGGAGCTCACAGATAATCTGATGGCGTTCGTCGAGCGTAAACTCTTTACGCTCAACACTGGGCATGCGATTACCGCTTACCTCGGCCAGTATGCCGGCCACAAAACCATTCGTGACGCCATCCTGGATCCGGCGATCCGCCAAGTGGTCAAGGGGGCCATGGAAGAGAGTGGTGCGGTATTGATTAACCGCTATGGTTTTGAACCGGATAAACACGCCGCGTATATCAACAAAATCTTACAGCGTTTTGAAAATCCCTATTTGCACGATGACGTAGAGCGGGTCGGCCGGCAGCCGTTGCGTAAATTGAGCGCTGGCGATCGGTTGATCAAGCCATTGCGCGGCACACTGGACTATGGTTTGCGTCACGATAATTTGGCCAAGGGTACTGCTGCCGCCATGCATTATCATAGCGAGCAGGATCCCCAGGCGCGGGAGTGGGCGGAGCTGCTGCACAAATCAGGACCACGGGCGGCGCTGGCGCAGGTTTCCGGGCTTGAAGAAGACAGTGAAGTCGTAGAGCAAGTGGTAAGTCTCTATAACGCCATGCAATAATGATCGAGAGCCGGGGGCGAGGAATGCCTCGCTGTCGGATTTTACATGGTGTTTGGTTATGACGGAAAATACACAACTGTACGAAAACCAGGTCCTGGAGCAGCTTAACTCAGGAACCACGGTTAGTGATTTAATGAGCACGGCAGTGAGGTTGTTAACCGAGGCGGTTGATATCCTGGTGTTACAAATTTTTCGCAAAGATGATTACGCGGTGAAGTATGCCGTGGAACCGCTGCTGGTCGGTGCCGGACCCCTGGGCGAACTGCCGGTACGTCTGAAGCTGGTTTATGCTCTGGGGGTGATTAGCCGTCAGGAATACGAAGATGCCGAGCTACTGATGGCCTTGCATGAAGCATTGCAAGACGATCCTAACGAGTACCGTTTCACTGATGATGAGATTCTCGGCCCCTTTAGCGAACTGCATTGTGTCACGGCCTTCCCTCCGTTACCGTCGTTTTCCCGAGTGCCGGGGGATGATGCGCTGGTCAGGATGCAGCAACAGCGCTACCAGCAGATAGTGCGCTCCACTATGGTGCTCTCCACTACCGAGTACCTGGTGCGCATCAGCGCCAAAAAAGCGTTCACCGACAAACTGCTGCTCAAGTAATTTTCCGTTATTTTATCCAAAAAACGTCCCTTTGAAAAAAAAAGACCCGGCCATTGGCTGGGTTGTGTCGCCTGTTTTTTTTGAGCCGGGGGAACGGACGGATAATGTTGCAGTGGCAAGACATAACGTGTTTGTAACGCTGTATCAATACGTCAATTTTATAACCTAAAGGCTATATATAACCCAAAGGTTATATATAACTATTGAGTTATTGTTCAGCGTGTTTTATCATTGCTTCACGTTTAAGGAGGAACAATGTTTGAACTGATATTTCACCCGGATGCTTACCATGAGATCCATCAGTTAGACAAATCCATGAAGGCTAAAGCGCTGTCTGCATTGGATAAATTAGAATCAAGAGGTAATGATCTGCGTTATCCGGATACTGATATCATCCAGGATGGTTTGTTCGAGTTAAGGGCCGGCAAAAAAGATATTTCGCGTACTTTTTTTGCATTTGCCCAAGGTCGGCGCATCTATATTCTAAGGACGTTCATTAAAAAAAAACCACGGACGCCGCAAGCAGAAATTGCTATTGCATTAAAGAGACTTGACGAGGTGATTGATGAAAGTTAAAGGCATTGCTTATTCAAGGTTAAAAACGGAGGCCCTGGCAGACCCTGAGGTCCATGCGCTTTATATGGCCGAAAAAAAAGAGGAAGAATTACAGGAGCTTTTGCTTGCGATGAGAACGAAAGCTGGGCTAAACAGTACCCAGGTAGCCGAAAGAATGGGGATTTCCCAGCCGGCCGTCAGCAAACTTGAGCGTAATGCGGCCCGCGCCAGTATTGCAACGCTTGAACGTTACGCTATCGCCTGTGGAACGCATTTAAACATCAGTATTTGCTAGCCGTTTGTCAGGGAATAACACCGGGTAGGCAAATGTTTTTCTGCGATGATTTTGGTTAAAAAAAGACCCGGCCATTGGCCAGGTCTTGGTAAGTCATCATACTGATCCCCTTAACTGCGAGGGGACGTTTACTCAGTGCAGACTATTTTGCTTCGGTAAAACGTTTAGCCGCTTCGTCCCAGTTGACGACGTTCCAGAAGGCTTTGATGTAGTCAGGGCGGCGATTCTGATATTTCAGGTAATAGGCGTGTTCCCAAACGTCCAGGCCCAGAATCGGGTAGCCGGAAGTGCCGGAAATGGCTTCACCCATCAGCGGGCTGTCCTGATTGGCCGTAGAGACTACCGCCAATTTGCCGTCTTTTAACACCAGCCAGGCCCAACCAGAACCGAAACGGGTGGCGGCGGCTTTTTCGAACGCTTCCTTAAATGCATCAACGGAACCCAGATCGCGCTCAATGGCTGCTTTCAGCTCGCCAGTCAGCGTGGTGCCTAGTTTCAGTCCTTTCCAAAACAGGCTGTGGTTGGCATGACCGCCGGCGTTGTTACGTAGTGCAGTTTTTTTGTCTGCCGGTACCTGATCCAGTTTTTTGATCAGTTCATCCACTGGCAAATTAGCAAATTCCGTTAGGCCTTCAAGTGCGGCGTTGGCATTGTTGACATAGGCTTGATGGTGCTTGGTGTGATGGATTTCCATCGTTTGTTTGTCGAAATGGGGTTCCAGGGCATCATAAGCGTAAGGCAAAGAAGGCAGAGTGTAACTCATAATCATCATCTCCATTTAGGTGGGCGGCGCTATACCCGTCATACTTCAAGCTGCAGGTGTGTTGGCAATACGTGGCCCTTCCTTGGTCCTCACTCACCCCAGTCACTGAGTTAAGTCAGCGTCTGGGATTCGCTGTGTCGCCGATTTCCTGCAATTTGAAGGCTATTGGGTACCTAAGCGATGTTAGCGCCACGTAAGCAATACGATCATTATAGTTAATTAAACGTTTATGAAAACGTTTATCAGTTCCTTTTAAGCAACATATTTACGTTTGGCTATCCACAATCCGTTCCGGATGGGTATAAACAGTGGCGCGGCCTGGTTTGCTAAACCCTACCAAGGTCAAGCGGCAACGCGCTGCCACCTCAACCGCCAAGGCGGTAGCCGCCGACACGGCAAATAGGATTTCCACGCCACACATGGCGGATTTTTGCACCATTTCATAGCTGGCTCGGCTGGACACTAATGCCGCTCCGGCCATGACACCGGCACGTGCGCGATAGCCAAGCAGTTTATCCAATGCCACATGGCGTCCCACATCCTCGCAGCCCAGGGTCAATTCACCCTGGGGGGAGATCCAGGCGGCAGCGTGAGTACAACCGGTCAATCTGCCGATAGGCTGCACACTTTTTAACTGCGACAACGCAGAGTCCAGATATTCAAGCGACCAGGTTTGGGTAAATGGCAGCGGCGCGATGGGTTTGCCTATTTCCTCCAACTGCTCCACGCCGCAAACGCCACAACCGGTGCGCCCGGCCATGGCGCGTTTGTGCTCCTTTAACGCCATAAAGCGACGGCTGGAGAGCTCAATATGCACCTCCAGGCCATTGCACGCCGGCACCACGTCCATACCGTAGATTTCTCGTGGCGACACAATTATCCCCTCCGACAGAGAGAAACCCAGTGCGAACTGCTCCAACTCTTTGGGCGAGGCCATCATCACCACATGGGAAATGCCGTTATAGACCAACGCAACCGGTACTTCATCGGCCACCCAATCTTGCTCCTCACGGCCTAGCTGTCCACGTTGGTGTACCGCAAGCTGTGATACACCAACCAGCGCGGTCGGGTCGGTATCCAGGGGGAGAAAAGGTTTGTTCACGTGGTTTTCTCGCTATTGAGGGGCTTAGTCCAATGCCATCTAGTCTACTCCATGGCGCGCATGAGCAAAATGCCTATAGGTTTCGCCGCGGCGCGTAAAATGCGACTATGCTAAAAGCACGTCTGGCTATGGATATAAGGATACGTCGATCATGCGTTTCATGAATATGATAGTGGCAATGGCCTTGGCATGCCTGGTGGTGGGCGGGGCAATACTGAGCGTCACCACCGTATCCGCCGCCCCGGTTGTGACATCCTCGAACGGAACTGGCGTCGCGCTGCTTGATGGTAACCTCACACTAACGTTGCCAGCGGATTTTATAGACCAAACGCCAGCGAATAAAACCGCCCGGGATATCGGTGTGGCGGTGCAGCTATTTACCCATCCCGGGCAATCGCAAGTGGTTGGGATCAGTACCGTGCCTACCTTGAAAGGTCATGCTAACGACACCAGTGAGCGGGCGTTCAACAAAATGGCACAAGGTGCCTTATCCGGCTTGAAAACCCAGTTTACGTCAGTCAAAAAAACCGCACAGAGTACGGTGATAGCCGGCGGTCATAAAATTCTGCGCATGGATTGCGAACAGGTGATGAAGGGTAACGCCATTATCGGTACATTATTGATTACGCCCTACCGCGATAATGTCATTACGGTGCAAGTCCTTTCACCCGCCGCGACGCGTGCTGAGCATGATGCCCTGGTGAAAACGATACTCGATACTCTGGTCTTCCAATAAACCGGGGACATGGCTGGTAAGTTGTTGACCTTGAACGGTGGATGACAGCAAACCGAGGTGAACCGATGAAATTGTTAGGCAGTTATACCAGCCCTTATGTGCGTAAAATATCAGTGATATTGCTAGAGAAGGGTATTGCTTTTGACTTGGTTAACGCCAGCCCATGGGCTGATGATGTCCATGTGGTGGCGGTCAATCCGTTAGGTAAGGTGCCGGTATTGATCACTTCCCAGGGTGAAAATTATTTCGATTCACCGATTATTGCCCACTATCTGGAATTGGCTTACCCGCAGCTGGCACTCCTGCCGGTGGAGCCTTTCGAGGCGCTGCGGGTCCGGCAGATTGAAGCCCTGGCGGATGGCGTGACGGACGCGGCGATGGCCATTGTGCGCGAGTGCCAGCGCAGTCCCGAGGGGCAAAATGCGCAGGTCCTGCTACGCCAACGGGAAAAAATCCGTCGCGGCCTGGATGCGCTTGAACGATACGCCGGCGAAGGGTTCTGGTTAAATACGCCTGCGTTGAGTCTGGCTGATATTGCGGTGGCCTGCGCGGTGGGCGTCATTAATTATCGGCGCATCATGCCCAATTGGTGCGTGGATCGACCGGTATTGGTCGCACTGGTAGAACGCCTATTTGCTCGTGAGAGTTTTGCCCGCACCACACCACCGGTCTCGGCGGTATTGTATGGCGATGAGATGTAACTTGAACGTTACTGGCAATAAAGTGTGAAGCTTATCTAATAGTTCAAATTCCTTTCCCGCAGGCCTGTTCTGGGCCTGCCGCTGGGGCTAATGTTAATGGCATGTGACCAAACCGGACAACGGCTGTATGAGGCCTTGGCTCGTTGTAACTGTGCTGTCGCTCGGTTTTGTTCCCTGTCGTTCTATGCAGCTCGCTGTTTTCGCTGGCAGGATCACTATGCAACGGCACAGCACCGGTAACAGTACAAGCGTCAAGGAGAAACCATGATCCACAATCCGTCCCAAAACCGGCTGATACCCGGTGAGTATGGTTACCCACTCGAACTTAAACCGCGTTATAACAATTTTATCGGCGGGGAATGGGTCGCGCCGGTAAAAGGCGAATATTTCGTTAACCTTACGCCGGTAACCGGCCAACCGATGTGCGAAATCGCCAGCTCCAGTAGTGGAGATGTCGATCTGGCGCTGGATGCCGCCCATAAAGCAAAGGCGCAGTGGGCAGCCATGTCGGTACAAACCCGTTCGACGTTGCTGCTGCGTGTTGCCGATCGCATGGAGCAAAATCTTGAGCTGCTGGCCGCAGTGGAAACCTGGGATAACGGCAAACCCATCCGCGAAACCAGCGGCGCCGATGTTCCTTTGGCCATTGACCATTTCCGCTATTTCGCTTCCTGCATGCGGGCACAGGAAGGGGGCATCAGTGAAATCGACGCTGACACCGTGGCTTATCATTTCCATGAGCCGTTGGGCGTGGTGGCACAGATTATTCCGTGGAATTTCCCGCTGTTGATGGCCTGCTGGAAAATGGCACCGGCCCTGGCTGCGGGTAACTGTATTGTATTGAAACCTGCCAAACTCACGCCTTTGTCGATTTTGGTGTTAATGGAACTGATACAAGATCTGCTGCCGCCCGGCGTGATTAACGTGGTAAACGGCGCCGGGGGTGAAATCGGCGAATATTTGGCGACGTCCAAACGGGTGGCAAAAGTGGCCTTTACCGGCTCGACGGAAGTCGGCAGGCAAATTATGGGATACGCCACGCAAAACCTGATTCCGGTCACGTTGGAACTGGGCGGTAAATCACCCAATATCTTTTTTGCCGACGTAATGGAAAAAGAAGACGCTTTTTTTGATAAGGCGTTGGAAGGTTTTGCCCTGTTTGCGTTTAACCAAGGTGAAGTCTGCACCTGCCCGAGCCGGGCGCTGGTGCAGGAATCGATTTATGAACGGTTTATGGAACGGGCGATTAAGCGGGTTGAGGCTATCCGCAGCGGTAATCCCCTCGATGCCCGCACCCAGCTTGGCGCACAGGTTTCCGCGGGCCAAATGGATACCATCCTTAATTATATCGATATCGGTAAAAAAGAGGGGGCAGAGGTCTTAACCGGCGGCCGGCGCAAGCTATTGGAAGGGCAACTGTCTGAAGGTTATTACCTTGAACCGACCATTCTGTTGGGTAAGAACAATATGCGGGTATTCCAGGAGGAAATCTTTGGACCGGTGTTGTCGGTTACCACCTTTAAGGACATGGACGACGCGTTGGCCTTGGCAAACGATACGGACTACGGGCTGGGTGCCGGCGTATGGAGCCGCGACGGCAATGTAGCCTACAAAATGGGTCGGGGCATCCAGGCTGGGCGCGTCTGGACCAACTGTTACCATGCTTATCCCGCCCACGCTGCTTTTGGCGGTTATAAACAATCCGGAATCGGCCGCGAAACCCATAAAATGATGCTGGAACATTACCAACAGACGAAATGTCTGCTGGTAAGTTACTCCGACCAGCCACTGGGGCTGTTTTAACCGGGCGTTTAAGGCCAATACACCCGACACGTGAAAGATAACGGGTATCAGCGCCGGCTGTTTAATCAGCCGGCTTTCTTTTGATATGTGATTAACGGCTGCTGTCGGTAATTGGGTCGCGAACGATAAAGATATAGGACAGAGCACCTAACAAGGTGACACAAGAGCAAATCGTCAGTGCCAAATTAAACGAATGGGTGGTATCGACGATCCAACCGGTTACCACCGGAGCAAAGGAGGCAAAAACAAAACTGGCGAAATTTTGGATGCTGCCCACCGATGCCGTCATGCGGGAAGTGACCCCCACGTGGATTAAGCCCCAGCAGGAGGTACCAGCGAAATGGATGCAGAATAACGCCATGCCGATCAATACCACTGCACTGCCGGTAGTATCTGCCCGCGCCACGACGGAAGTGAACGCGGCGGATAACAACATGCCGGCGACAATACAAAGCTTACGGCTTTTTAGCGGCGCCATACCACGTCGCACCAGATAATCGGTAACGAAGCCGTTTGACAGCATGCCTGCTGCGCCAAACAAAAAGGGGATAGACGAAAACAGACCGGTATTCGTCAGGTTGAGATGATAGGTACTTTGCAGGTAGCCGGGCAACCAAGCGAGGTAGAGCCACGCAGTATAGTTAATCCCGCTGAATCCTAGCATCATGCCCCACATGGTGCGGTTCTTAAACAAACCACGCCATTCGCGAAAGCTCATAGGCTCTGCACGGGCGCTGACGCTGCCGGCACTCAGGTAGATCTGCTCCTCTTGGCTCAGTGAAAAACTGGTTTTATTGCGATACAAAACATACCAGCCGATGGATAAGACAATGCCCATTAATCCGATGGTGATAAACATCCCGCGCCAGCCGATGGTTAACATCATCATGGCTAAAATGGGTGGGCTGATCGCCAAGCCAATGGTTGATGCGGCGTTAAAAATACCCATGGGTAAGCCGCGATCTTTGATATTAAACCAGTCGTTAATCACTTTTACGCCGCAGGGATTCATCGGCGCCTCGCCAATGCCAAGCCCGATGCGTACCAGAATAAATTGGCTAAACGTGTGGATCAGACCGGCGCTAGCCTGAAACACTGACCAGATAAACATGCCAAGCCCCAACATGATGCGTGGGCCTTTGCGATCGAGTAGCGGGCCGCAAGGTAATTGAGCCAGGCCATACGCTAGGGAAAATGCCGAAAGCAGCATGCCTATTTCGGTGGCATTTAATCCCAAATCCTGGCGGATGGTTAGGTTAGCCACCGACAATGAACTACGATCAAGAAAATTAATTACCGCGGCCATAAATAATAAAAACATTGCAGTGGTCTGAATATTTTTTATTCTTGCCGAACGTAAAGGAATACCACCAGCGGGTATGGCGATAATAGGGGCGGTTGGTTTTTCCCGATCCACTCCGGGGTTAAACGCGATGTTACTTTTTTCCATTTGCTACTCCTGGGTATCGCATCGTTATAACGTCGTTATTAGATAACCGGTCACATGGATAAAACTTACCTATCTCGCAGTTTGATGTAAGTCGTTCAGTGCGGCGGGAATATCAGATATAGCCAGACGATAATGGGGCCGGCGAAATACATTCTGGGCGCCGGCCCCAGCCATGCGTAAAATCACTGGCTGACGACGAGGTTAAAACGGAGCAATCCAAACCGGCAGAGATTTGTCATAGAATCGTGCTATAGCCAATGGTTTGCTGTACTTAATCGGGTTTAAATGGTTTTTTATATCGGTTTTTTATCGATAAAAATGTAATTTGGGCCGTTACGGTTCCACCATTTATTCACTGTACTGGTTTATTGACCGGATCATGGATTGCTTGGCAGTATCCAAATGGTGGCGCAGCTCCCGGGTGGCATTTAAATCGTTACGGCAAATTAGGGCACTGAGTATAGCCAGATGCTCTTCGATAGCCACCAGGTTACGATGTTTAAGATCGCTTTCATCCCATTGATAATGAAAATGAAAAATCACTGATATGACTTCCAGTGACTGATCGAAAAATGGGTTGTTGGCTGCTGAAAGCAGTAGCGCATGAAAGTCTCGATCGAGCTGGGAAAACATACGGTAGTTACCGGCAATGGTATCGCGCAAATGTCGATGGCGGTCGAGCAGTTCTTTTATTTTCATCCAACGCCCGTCGTCGCGAGGCAGATTTAAAAAGCGATTTAGCGCATGTGTTTCCAGCATTTCCCGCAATTCAAATAGCTTCTCGGCATAGTCCTGGTCAAATTTTTTCATCCTCCACTGGCCACGTCGAATATTTTCAATCAGATTATAGCGACAAAACCGCAGTAGGAACTCGCGCACCACCACTGGGCTCACGTTGGCCGATCGGGCCAGTTGTAGTTCGGAGAAAGTGTCCCCCGCCCTGAGCTGACGCTGATTTATCATATGATAAAACGCCGCCTCAAATATGGCGTTCTGTTCATCCTGTGGCCTGCTGATGCAATCAAATCCATCATCAAGCAATGGCGTGCGGACAACGCTGTAATAATCACCCACTTTTTCCAATACCCCGCGCCGATGTAAATGATTAAGGGTATGACGCACGGTGGTTCGGCTTATGTTATACATTTCCGCCAACGCTGCCTGTGATGGCAACGGTGAGCTTATATGTCCACGGGCAATGCTGTCGATCACTTGATTGATTACATTCTGACGAAGATTCTGTGTTCTGCTCATTGGCCCTCCGGGTTTTTATTTATTAAAACCCAATTTAAATCTGAATTGTCGGGCCTTTATCACAAATAGAATACGCGAACCCGTCAAGATAAAGGATTTTAGAGAATAACGGCTCCCTACATTACAAAAGGAGTAAGTTATGACCACCATGATGACCTTGGTTTGCGAAGAACCGACGAAACTTGTCTATCGGCAGCGTATTCAACCGATTCCGGCGGCTAATGAAGCGCTGATTAAAATCAAATGTGTTGGGATTTGCGGTACCGACATCCATGCCTGGTCCGGTAATCAACCCTTTTTCAGCTATCCGAGAATTTTAGGGCACGAAATATGTGGTGAAATTGTAGGCGTCGGCAATAAAGTTTTTCATTTGCATGCCGGACAACGAGTGGCGGTTATTCCCTATGTTGCTTGTCAGCGTTGTAATGCTTGCCGGAGCGGCCGGACTAATTGCTGCGAAAAAATTTCGGTCATTGGTGTGCATCAAGACGGCGGTTTTTGCCAATATTTATCCGTACCCGTGGACAACTTGCTGGTGGTTGACGATGTTGACCCGGTAGCCGCTGCCCTGATCGAACCCTTTGCCATCAGCGCCCATGCGGTGCGCCGTGCAGACATCAAGGCCAAGGATCATCTACTGGTGGTCGGTGCGGGGCCGATTGGCTTGGGCGCGGCGGCGATTGGGGTAGCAGACGGTGCTCGGGTGGTGATGGCAGACACCAGCGCGCAACGCCGGGCGCACGTTGAGCGGGAACTGGGCATTGTAGCGTTAGACCCGTCAGATGACGATTTTGAGACGCAACTACGTAAACAATTTTCTGGCATGCTGGCCGCCAAGGTAATCGATGCGACCGGCAACGCGCGGGCGATGAATAATACGGTTAATTTAATCCGTCATGGTGGCAGTATTGTTTTTGTCGGCTTGTTTAAAGGGGATGTACAGTTTTCGGATACTGAATTCCATAAAAAAGAGACCACCCTGATGGGGAGTCGCAATGCCACCCCAGAGGATTTTACCAAGGTAGGACGTTTAATGGCTCAGGGGAAAATAGCGGCGAAAATGATGCTGACCCACCGGTTTACCTTTGACCAACTGGCACAGGTGTATGAACGGGATGTTATCAATAATCGCGATCTCATTAAGGGTGTTATTGAATTCTGACCTCTCGCCATGGGGTGCGTGCGTCGCCATGATGGGGACAGCGGGGTCCCTATCGCCCATTGCATAACGCAACGTGGTCAATGTGCAACCATCCTTACGCAACCCTAAGGATCCTAATTAACACATTTCGATAATTCATTCTCTCTTTGTCTCCCGCTTTTCGCTTAGATGGCCTACTTTTAAGATACAGAGGAGAAAGCCTAGGATTGCCATCGGGGAATGGGATGACGCACGAGAATCTGGATATAAGAATACATTGGATTGATAACCTGCGCGGCCTGGCCTGCATGATGGTGATAATGATTCACACCACTACCTTTTATGTTACCCACGGCTTGGCGGTGGGCGAATATAACTGGTTGTTGGCCAACGTGTTGAATTCAGCCTCCAGGGTCGCTGTGCCGCTGTTTTTTATGATTTCGGGTTTTTTGTTTTTTGGCGACCGGCCGGCGAGTAAAAGACATTTACTGCGTGTGGGGCTTTGTCTGCTGTTTTACAGCTTGGTGGCGTTGTTATATATGGCATTATTAACGCCGATGAGTGCAACGAGCGCATTAGATAGCGTATTGCAGAAACCGGTCTTCTACCACCTCTGGTTTTTTTATGCGGTAATAGTCATTTATTTCCTGTCACCCTTAATACAGATCAGGGCCGTATCTGCTGGTTATATCGCGGTTACCATTTTACTGCTGGCGGTGCTTGCCAATCCCAATACGGTGACGCTTCATTGGGGAAATGTCATGCTATTGCCAATAAACCTATTTATTGGTGGTGATACTTTCTATTATGTTCTTTATGCAGCTTTCGGCCGCGCCATTGGTCTGCTCACTTTCCAGGGGCGAAAAATCCCGGTCATTGCCGCGGCGGTTTTTATTATTAGCGTGGCGTTAGTCGCGATAGGGACAAAAAAACAGCTGATAATCAATGGTGATTTTGCTGATACCTATTATCTTTATTGTGGGCCGCTGGTCTTTGTCGGTGCAGTGGCATTGTTTGTGTTTTTCAAACAGGCCTGTTGCCATCGTTCATATCCCTGTTTGCGTCTGATTTCCCGCTATTCACTGGCAATTTATGGTTTCCACGCTTTTATCATCCATTTCATTCGTACCCATGATCTAGATGAAAAAGCGTATCCGGCCATGGATATTCTGTACATTTTTGTGGTGACGCTGGCACTTAGCCTACTGTTGGCTATGGGACTGCGCAAAATCGACCACCGTCGGTGGGTAAGCTGATAGCCATGGCGGTGTTGCTATCCCGCCTGGGTTTGTTTGCGCTGTTGCGCTCGGCGTAACTGGCGACTGGAGGAAAACCCGGCGGCCAGGGCGGATTTCTCGATGCCCAATCCCTGTTGCAGGCGTTGTTGTGCCACCGCCAAGCGCAGTTGTTCATGGTATTCCCTGACACTTATTCCTAAATGCTCACGGAACAAGCGGGTAAGGTGGCGGCTGCTCATAAACACCTGGCTGGCCAGTTGCGCTAAATGCCACTCTGCTTCCGGTTCTCGGGATAATATATCCTGCGCACGGTGTACCGCCGGGTGCAGGTGATTACGATGGCATAACCAGGGCGAAAGCTGGGCATCGTCGCCGCCGCGCCGGAAATAGACCACCATTTCCCTGGCAACCGACATGGCCTGTTGGGCCCCCACCCACTGGCCGACTAAATACAGCGCCAAATCGATACCGGCGGTAATTCCGGCGCTGGTGTAGATCCCCCGATCTTCGACAAAGATCCGGTTTTCTTTCACCTGCGCGGCGGGAGCTTGTTCACGCAAGCGCGCCAGCACATCGTGATGTGAGGTGCAGCGATAGCCGTCCAACAATCCGGCCCGTGCGGCCAGTAGCGCGCCAGAACACACGCACACCAACATCCATGTCTGGTCATGAATGGCCTGACGATGCCGGGATAACCACGCCTGCGCTGCCAGCGCCGGTGCCAGGTCGAATTGGTGTCTGGAATCAATGACACCCGGGATGACCACGATACTCCCCGGCGGCAGTTCTTCGGGTAACGGCCCGATCTGGCTGATGGTCATGCCGGTTGAGGTGGGCACTTCCTCTTGCGGGCCGCAATAATGAAGTCTGAAGGCGCCTGACAGAGCCAGCACCTCAGCTGGACCTGTCAGATCAAGCGACATAACATAGGGCAAAACCAAAAAATAGACGTCGCGCATCGCGCTTACTCCTGAAATATATCACCTCACCCGGTGCCAGCTAAGCAAGACATCTTGCGCTATCCATCACGAGGCGCTGGCGCTAAACAATCTTTGGCGTTATGCGCATTTAACCGCTCACGGCGCTGTGGGTTATCTCGGCAAGACACTGCTCGACGGTGCGGATAGCGGCAAACCTGTCGATCAGGACGGTTTCGGTATGGTGCTTAAGATCGGCTGCGCTGAGCGTACGCCCGGCATGAGTCATGGCAAAGGTGAGTGTCGCGGCGGTCACAAACGTCACCCGGTAGCCCAGATCGCTGGCGACCCTGGCGGTGGTTTCGCAACATTGTTCGGTGCGTATGCCGGCGATAATCAGATGGTTAATTTCCCTGGCGTGGAGCCATTCGTGCAGTCCGGACTCAGTGAGGGCATTATGCACATGCTTAATGAAGGTCACCTGCGGAGTATGGGTCAGAAACGGCATACGTTTCACCAAGCCCGATTGAAGCCCAAACACCCCCTCATCACCATTGTCATGCAATATATCCACCAGTGCGACGTCCTGGCGCTGGCATCCTTCAATCAATGCAGTCAGCGCCTGTTCAAATGCCGGCATATCGGATGACGACCAAAAAGGACGGTGCAGAAATGACAGTTGGACATCAATGATTAATAACGCGCTATGTGCCATTTTAGGACTCCATGAGTAAAGAATGACCCTATCATGACAAAGGCATAGGTTAATTAACAGGACATATCAGGACATCATATAGGGATTTCGGGACCAGTGTAAAGTCGATGATGTTTCCCGCATCCAGGGCGGTTAAAGCGGGTAAGTCCATTACCCGTTATGTTGACGTAAGGGGGTTAGTCTTCGGTCCATGCCCCTAGGACATAACCGTCCAGATCCTTGAAATGCAGCCGTTGTCCTCCCGGAAACGCGAAGATAGGTTTAACAATTTCCGCCCCGGCGGCTTCGAGCTTTTTCTGCAGTTCGGATAAATCACTGCTATAGAAGATAACCAAGGGCCCGCCAGCAGGCGTTATCGCCTCGGTGGACGAAAAGCCTCCGGTGATGCGCCCGTCGTAAAACTCCGTATAGGTGGGGCCATAATCCGTAAATGCCCACTCAAACACGTCGCCATAGAATTTTTTTGCCCGATCAATATCGCGGACGTTAAATTCTACGTAATCTACTTGGCCATTTGCGCCGATCTCTTGCATAAAGGTCTCCTTCGTTAAGCAAAATCCGCCATAATCGTCTCTCCCCAAGTTGCTGGGAGCAACCACATTGGCCTGACTAAGTATGGCTCAGTCGGTGGTGTTTGTTTGATTGAATTTTAAACAACTGACTCGGTACCACGTGGCTTAACGCCTTAACCGATGCCGACCTCGTCGTAGCAGATCATTAAATGATGTATCAATGGCAAAAAATAAATATCATCATGATGATGGTATACTCAATAGTTCATGGTTATTATGTAGAGATGCCAATGCCATCATGAAATCCATTCATACTTTATACAACAATAATAGAGTAAATAACTCTTTGAATGGTTTACCACAGTAATATAAAGTATCGTGCTAACGAATGATTAATTGTTTATGTTTTTATTATATATACCCTATTAATGGTAAATAATTATTATAAACACGGAAGTGTTTTGTGCCTGCTTCTCATCCCTATTTGAATTCCGTAGGAATTGATAATTATTATATACAATCAGAAGTTCATAAACAGACTGAACCAACACACCATAGCCACCCAAAAAAATAATAAGTCAGTAAAATACATTCAACAGGCATCCAACAACCCAGTGAACTATGCTCAACAGAACATTGATAATTCAATGTATTACATTACAAGGTCAATGGGGAACCCAAAACAGGGTGTTCAGCAAGAACAGTATAATATCACCAAGGGTATACCACAGAATGCCGGGTCGACATTATCGGTCTCATGGCCAATGGTCAATTTTTTCTGTTGGAGGCGTTAGTGGTTTTTTTTAAAGAAAAATATCAGGTTTTTTTAATAAGAATATGATAGAAATGCCTTTTTTACATGCTTATATTGAAATAGTCTTTGGTCGTGGGGCACCACAACAAGAAACCTATCATAAAAAGTTAAAATATCCATTCCGACACCATATCAGATCAACCGGTTATGATATTTTTAGTTTTTGTAAAAAAATAGAGAATACCAAAGGCAGTGTTTCGCTTCTTGATGTTTTTAATGAATGACAACCACCAAAAACCAAAGCCTGAATTGAACCGCCCACTATCCCTGGCCGCAGGCACCAGCACCACGACCTCTTTTCCCCGGTTTAGCTTAGGCCTGGATTGACTGCCCAACTGAACCAGAGATCAGCTGGTGGACAGGCTTCATCATCGTTAATCTTAACAATGGTGAGAGTGATTTACAGACCCCCCCAAGAGAGCATAAGCTAACCGTCGAAATCAAAAAAAAGACATTTTTCGTGTGTTGTTAATTCATTCCAACAGGAGTCGCCACATGAGCAACGCTTTTCTGGATGTAGTCAAAGGTCGCCGGTCGATTTACGCCATCGGCAAAAATGTCGCTCAGTCGGAAGACCAGATTGCCGCGCTGGTAAAGGAGGCGGTGAAATATAGCCCCTCCTCTTTCAATTCTCAAAGCTCTCGGGTTGTGGTGCTTTTTGGGCATCAGCATCAAAAATTGTGGAATATCACCCAAGAGACGCTGAGGAAAATTGTGCCGGAGGCTGCTTTTGGCGCCACCGAAACCAAACTGGCGTCGTTTGCTGCGGGTGTAGGGACGGTATTGTTTTTTGAAGACACCCAGGTCATTGATGCATTGCAAAAGCAATTCGCCGCCTACGCTGATAATTTCCCAGTCTGGTCGGAACATTCCACCGGCATCGCCCAGTTCGCCGTTTGGACCGCCCTGGCGCAGGAAAATATTGGCGCGACCTTGCAGCATTACAATCCGCTGATCGACGATGAAGTCAAAAACAGCTGGCATTTACCTGCCAGTTGGAAACTGCGGGCGCAGATGCCGTTTGGCTCGATTGAACAGCTGGCTGGCGAAAAAACCTTCATCTCTGACGAAGAACGTTTCCGCGTTTTTAAATAGTTTATTAATAGTAGATTATTATTTTAGCAAACCCGACGGGACCGGCAGACCAGCCGGTCTTTTCACATGGGTTTACAAAACAGCCCGACTTATTAGCTGATGATGAAAAGGAGTGAGTAATGACCCGGCTTTTATTGGTGTTTTTGTGTTTCGTTGCTATCTGTGTCGGCATTATTGCGGTGCAAATGGGCGGCCGGTTTCCGTGGATTTAATCGCTTCTGACCGGCAGTTTACGCACCCCTAACCAGAGCTGTAGGGTATTGATTAATATCATGACGGCCGTGAATATAAACACCCAGCGAAACCCCAGCACCGCCGATACGCTGGAGCCTATAAGCGGCCCTACCACGTTACCCATATACATAAATGATTGGTTATAACCGAAGATCCGTCCGGTAACCCGATTGCTCGAATATTTCACTAACAGTGTTTGCACCGCCGGCATAAGTGCGCCGTCGGTAAAACCTAACAGAAAACGCAGTACACCCAATTGAAAAGGTGTTTTAACCCAGGCCATAAAACAGAACAGCACAATACTGCATACCATGGCCGTCATCAGGATGCGCGAGGTACCGATGCGATCGCCAAGCTTGCCCAGTCGAGGGGCGGCAATCAACGCCGACACGCCGGGTACTGCGGCAATGATGCCGCTGATAAAGGCCAGGTTGCCGGTATCACTGGAAATATCCTTGATGAACAGCGTCAGGATCGGGCTAATGGAGCTATTGGTTAGCTGGATCATCATGGTGGTGATAAATAAACTGAAGATCAGCCCAGGGTAAGGGAGCGAGTGAAAGATCTCCCGTCCTTTTAGCTGATCGGCTTTGTTAACTTTGACCACCCGTTCTTTAATCAGGAATAAGGTGACGAGAAAGCTGGTGAACATCAGCCCTGAGGTCACCAGGAACACCACCCGCAGTCCAAGATGATCGGCCATAAAACCCCCCATCAGGGGGCCGACAATGACACCCGAAACCTGTCCGGTGGATAATGTACCCAGGGCCCAGCCGCTTTTGTCGCGTGGGACCTGCGAAGCCACTAACGCCATGGCATTGGGAATGTAACCTGACGTGAGCCCCATCAACGCGCGCAGCAGAAACAGCTGATAGACATTACTGGCAAATCCTTGCAAGGCGATCACCACCGCCATGCCTAAAGAGGCGCGCAGCAGCATGAGCTTGCGTCCTTTGCGATCCGCCAGGCTGCCCCATAACGGAGCGACGACTGCGGATACCAGGAAGGTGGCGCTAAACACCAGGCCTGACCAGATACTGAGTGCTTCATGGCTATGAACACCCAATTGTTCCACATAGAGTGGCAAAAAAGGTAAAATCTGGCTCATGGCCAGTCCGGTAAAAAAGCAGCCTAACCAGACTGAGGCAATATTTAGCTTCCAGGCTTCCATAGGGATTTTTGCGTGTGAGTAAGGTAGAGGGTTAATCATTAGTGTGATGATAATATCATTTTGATGAAATTTCGTTGCATGAACTTCTCCTTTAATATGTAGCAAAATAATCTGACCTAAGGGCCAGGGCATCAGTAGTGAACTTACTGCCAAAAAAAATAATTTGCTATTATATAGTGCGCTATTTATAATTACTCCATCGACACTCTTTTGATGGTCAACCGCCGATGGATACGAATTTGATGCTGGATCAGCAATTCTGTTTTGCCCTTTACTCGGCAAATCTGGCGCTGAACAAAGTGTATCGTAAAGTATTGGCCAAGCTGAACCTGACCTACCCGCAGTATTTGGTGATGCTGGTGCTGTGGGAACGGGACGAAGTGATGGTTTCCGAGATTGGCGATCAGCTATTTCTCGATTCCGCCACCTTGACGCCATTGCTTAAACGTTTGGAAATTGCCGGTCTGTTGGGGCGGTATCGTTCTGCGGTGGATGAGCGGCAAGTGATTATCC
The DNA here is from genome assembly GCF_035013185.1 of Acerihabitans sp. TG2. Lineage (NCBI taxonomy): Bacteria > Pseudomonadati > Pseudomonadota > Gammaproteobacteria > Enterobacterales > Pectobacteriaceae > Acerihabitans > Acerihabitans sp. TG2. The sequence continues at coordinate 143,501 of NZ_JAYGJO010000004.1, read as the reverse complement.
GCCTGACTGAACGTGGATGGGCACTGCGTGAAACCGCACAAACTGTCCCCGGTGAAATATTGTGTGCTACCGGTTGTGGTGCACCTCGGCTTAACGATATGAAACATCAGTTAGAAACACTGCGCGCCCAACTGGCACAGCACTAACTGACCAGGGCAACCTGGACGCCATAGTCGATGGTGCCTTGGTTGCCTGAAGACCAGGTGGTGCTATTGATGGTCTATACTTAACTGAGTCTGTATTTATAGATTGCGGGCGATTTAATCGTGGGTTATAAACCTGCCCATAAAGTAAATCACATCCAATAACGTAAGAGGGAAAGAGATATGTCTATTGAAAAAGTAGTTTATCGTGCGAAGGCCAAGGCTACCGGCGGACGTGATGGACGCGCAACTTCATCCGACGGCGTACTGGATGTCAAACTGGGCATACCGAAAGAGATGGGTGGCCCGGGTGGGGAGTTCACCAATCCAGAACAGCTGTTTGCTGCCGGTTACTCTGCATGTTTCCTGGGTGCGCTAAAACACGTGGCCTCTCAGGAAAAAGTCAAGCTACCGGCTGATGCCTTTATTGAAGGTACCGTGGGTATCGGCGCGGTGCCCACCGGGTTTGCGATTGAAGTGCAGCTGGATATCCATTTAGCCGGCATGGATCGTGGTGTAGCGGAAGAGTTAGTGAAAAAGGCCCATGTGGTCTGCCCTTATTCTAATGCGACCCGCAATAACATTGATGTTAAACTTAATGTTATTAGTTAATTTGGTTCATTAAACTGGTGCCATCTCAAGGGGCGCCGGTAAAAAATCTGGACAACACCGCCATTAGCCGCGTGCTGATGGCGGTTTTTTATCGACGTTCAATGATCAGTATTGATAACGCTATAATTTTTGAGGCGAATAACGGGTGTTGTAAACCGGTAACCTCACTGGCGTTGTAATATATTGACCTAACGATGATCACTATCTTGCCGTCATGGATTTTTTCCTTAAAAAGGGATTGACGCAAAAAGAGGGTCGCAGTAAGATGCGCCCGCATTCGGTGAGTGGCGCAGCCTGGTAGCGCAATACGTTCGGGACGTATGGGTCGGAGGTTCAAATCCTCTCTCACCGACCACATTCCCCAAAAGTCTTGTTCATCGTTGTCCAGACAAGGCCTTTTAGAAGTATAAAAAAAGCAGCCGGTTATCATGACCTGCTGCTTTTTTTTGTTATCTGCTCTCTATTCCCCCTAAATATCGTTAATATTTTTGCTATTTACGTGATCTATTTCAATTTTTTATTCTTCCTGCCGAAATTTGTTATTCCCTTTTGCCACTCGTCGCCAAAATGGCTCGCGCGACGGTACCGATCAGCTTCTGAGCCATCAATTTATTCCGTGTTGTCTGTTTCAGTCGTGTGTTCTTTATCCACATTAAGCGGGGCGGTTAGCAGTACAAGACATATTATTTTTTGAGGGAAAGCGTTTTATTTGGCGATGAGGATGGATATGAATATTGGGATACCGAAAGAACGATTAACGAATGAGGCACGCGTTGCAGCAACACCTAAAACAGTAGAACAGCTGTTGACGCTTGGTTTTTCCGTGATCATCGAACAAGACGCCGGGCAAAAAGCGAGTTTTGATGATGCGGCCTATCGGGCAGCCGGCGCGGCCGTGGTGGACGGTCTTGAGGTCTGGTTGGCAGATGTGGTCCTGGCGGTGAATGCGCCAAGTGACGATGAAATAGCGCTGATGCGCGCCGGCAGCACGCTTATCTGTTTTATTTGGCCCGCACAACATCCTGACTTATTAAAAAAACTGGCCGCGCGTCAGATCAACGTCATGGCAATGGACTCGGTGCCGCGTATTTCACGCGCCCAGTCAATGGATGCGTTGAGTTCAATGGCCAATATTGCCGGTTATCGCGCCATTATCGAAGCGGCCCATGAATTCGGCCGCTTTTTTACCGGACAGATCACCGCTGCGGGTAAAGTCCCGCCGGCGAAAGTGGTGATTATCGGTGCCGGTGTGGCGGGGCTGGCGGCCATTGGCGCCGCCGGTAGCCTGGGGGCGATTGTCCGTGCTTTTGATACGCGTCCGGAAGTCAAAGAACAGGTACAAAGCATGGGTGCCGAGTTCCTCGAACTGCATCTTGACGAAGAGGCCGGTAGTGGCGACGGTTATGCCAAGGTGATGTCCCCCGCGTTTATCCAGGCCGAGATGGCACTGTTTGCCGCTCAGGCAAAAGAGGTGGACATTATCGTGACCACGGCGTTGATCCCGGGCAAACCGGCGCCACGCCTGATCACTGCAGAGATGGTTGCTTCGATGAAGCCGGGCAGTGTGATTGTCGATTTGGCGGCCCAGAACGGGGGCAACTGCGAACTTACGGTAGCAGACCAGATCACGGTGACGTCTAACGGTGTGCGCATCATCGGTTATACCGATTTGCCCAGTCGGTTACCAACGCAGTCTTCCCAGCTCTACGGTACCAATTTGCTTAATTTGCTCAAGCTGCTGTGTAAAGCGAAAGACGGCGAGATCATTATCGATTTTGATGATGCGGTGATCCGGGGTGTGACGGTGGTGAAACTCGGCGAGGTGACCTGGCCAGCGCCGGCTATCAAGGTCTCGGCGAAGCCGGTCCAGGCTCAACCGGCCCCGATCGCCAAGGTGCCAGCCAAGCCGAATGCCCCCTGGAAAAAATATGTGTTGCTGCTGGTATTGGTGGTGCTATTTGGCCGACTCGCCAATGTGGCGCCGCAAGCGTTCCTATCGCACTTTACCGTGTTCGCACTGGCGTGCGTGGTGGGTAACTATGTGGTGTGGAATGTGAGTCATGCGCTACATACACCCTTGATGTCGGTCACCAATGCCATTTCAGGCATTATCGTGGTGGGTGCGCTGTTGCAGATTGGGCAAGGCGGTTGGGTCGGTTCACTGTCGTTTATCGCGGTGCTGGTTGCCAGCATCAATATTTTCGGTGGGTTCACCGTTACTCAGCGCATGCTGAAAATGTTCCGTAAAGGCTAAGGGAAAATCATGGTCCACATTTCGGAGGGATTGGTCACCGCAGCTTATATCGTGGCGGCCATCTTGTTTATCTTCAGCCTGGCGGGACTGTCGCAACACGCGACCTCTTTGCGAGGAAATTTTTTAGGTATTAGCGGCATGGCGCTAGCCTTGCTGGCTACAGTGGCCGGATTGGGTGCCGACACGGGGACAATTGCCCGCATCGTCGCGGCGATGGCGATCGGCGGCATGATTGGCGTCTATTTGGCCAAAAAGGTTGAAATGACCGGTATGCCTGAGCTGGTGGCCATGTTGCACAGCTTTGTCGGTTTGGCGGCGGTGTTGGTGGGGTATAACAGTTTTCTCTACCATGAGGCCAATGTTGACGCGGTGATGGTCAATATTCATCTGACCGAAGTGTTTCTCGGTATCTTTATCGGTGCGATAACCTTTACCGGCTCGATCGTGGCCTTCGGCAAATTGCGCGGCATTTTTTCGTCTAAGCCGCTGATCTTGCGGCAACGGCACAAGTTGAATGTGCTGGCGCTGCTGCTGTCTTTGCTGTTGTTATGCGTCTTTATCAAACCGGAGATGGTTACCCTGCCGGCGGGTATCTCGATGATGGGACCGCAGCTCTTGGCATTGCTGGTGATGACCCTGATTGCGCTGGCGTTTGGCTGGCATCTGGTGGCCTCCATCGGCGGGGCGGATATGCCGGTGGTGATCTCCATGCTCAATTCCTACTCGGGCTGGGCAGCGGCGGCGGCGGGTTTTATGCTCAATAACGATCTGTTGATTGTGACCGGCGCGCTGGTCGGTTCATCCGGTGCCATTCTCTCCTACATCATGTGTAAAGCCATGAACCGCTCGTTTATCAGCGTGATTGCGGGAGGGTTCGGTTCTGACGGTAGCGCCTCGAGCACCGCGGAGGAAACCGGAGAACATCGCGAAGTGAGCGCCGAGGAAACGGCGGAGCTGCTGAAAAATTCCACGTCGGTGATCATCACCCCCGGCTATGGCATGGCAGTGGCGCAGGCCCAATATCCGGTAGCGGATATGACCAAACGATTACGGGAACGCGGTGTGAAAGTCCGCTTCGGAATCCATCCGGTGGCCGGACGCTTGCCCGGGCACATGAACGTGCTGCTGGCGGAAGCCAAGGTCCCCTACGATATTGTGCTGGAATTGGATGAAATCAATGACGATTTCACTGATACCGACACGGTGTTGGTTATCGGGGCGAACGACACGGTAAACCCGGCAGCCCAGGAAGATCCGCACAGCCCGATTGCCGGTATGCCGGTATTGGAAGTATGGAAAGCACAGAACGTGATTGTCTTTAAGCGCTCGATGAGTACCGGTTATGCCGGAGTACAAAATCCGCTGTTTTTTAAAGAGAACACACAAATGCTGTTCGGCGACGCCAAAGCCAGCGTGGAGGCCATCCTCAAGTACCTGTAAACCGGCTTTATGAATGACGGGTGGTGGCACGTGCAACCACCCGCCTAAATCTGTTAGGCAAGGTCATGGCGTCGGTTGAGGATGGCTGTTGACTCTGGAGTGATCTGAAAAGGGGTTTAATTGTGTCTCGTACCATAATGTTAGTCCCTACCGGCCCAAGCGTCGGGTTGACGAGTGTCAGCCTGGGGGTGATTCGCGCCATCGAACGTCAAGGCGTGCGCCTGAGCATCTATAAACCCATTGCTCAACCGCCAGGCTCAGACCCGACGCACGACGATCTTCCTGCCGACACCGGTCTGCTCAGCGCGACGCCGCTCACTATCAGTCATGTCGAGGCACTACTTGGCACCGATCAGCAGGATCGGCTACTCGAAGAGATTGTTGCTGGTTTTTATGCCCAGACCCAAGGCGCGCAAGTGGTGCTAGTGGAAGGGTTAGCCTCGACGCGTCATCATCAGTTTGCTCACGCGTTGAATGCTCAGATCGCGAAGGCTCTGAACGCGGAAATCGTTTTTGTCTTATCGCTGGGCGACGACGTGCCGGTGCACTTAAAAGAGCGTATTGAATTGGCGCGCGCGGGTTTTGGCGGCGGCAAGAACAACAATATCATCGGTGTTATCATTAACAAACTGAACGCGCCGGTTGACGAGCAGGGTCGCATACGCCCTGATTTGTCAGAACTGTTTGATAGAATAGACCTAAACAACACAACCCATATCAGTGGTATTGCACAGTGGGTTGATAGCCCACTGCCGATACTGGGGCGCATACCCTGGAATGTTGGACTGATCGCAACGCGCGCTATCGACATGGCCCGGCACCTGAACGCTCGCATTATCAACCAAGGTGAGATACGAACGCGTCGGATCACCTCAATCACTTTCTGCGCGGCGAATCTTCCGCAGCTATTAAAACACTTTCTCCCCGGTTCATTGCTGGTCACCTCGTCCGATCGCCCTGATGTGCTGATTGCCGTCAGCCTTGCGGCAATGAGCGGGGTCGAGATCGGCGCCATCTTGCTGACCGGCGGTAAGGACATCAAGCCCTGTGTTGCCGCACTGTGCGAGCGCGCCTTACAAACCGGGCTGCCGGTGTTTATGGTAGACACCCAGACGTGGCAGACGTCTCTTGACCTGCAACGTTTTAGTCTGGCCGTCCCGCAGGACGATCATCAGCGAGTGGAACAAATACAGAACTACATTGCCGATTATATCGACACCCGTTGGATCGGTTCATTGACCGCCAGTTCCGAACGTTCGCGCCGCCTGTCGCCGCCGGCGTTTCGTTACCAGTTGACTGAACGGGCCCGGCAGGCCGGTAAACGTATCGTGCTGCCCGAAGGCGAGGAACCACGTACGGTGAAAGCGGCGGCCATATGTGCTGAACGCGGCATCGCACGGTGCGTGCTGTTGGGTAATCCAATTGAAATCAAGCGTATTGCCGCTGCACAAGGGGTGGCGCTGGGCAAAGGTATCGACATTATCGATCCGGTCTTGGAACGTGAAAAGTACGTGGCACCGTTGGTGGCGTTGCGTAAAAACAAAGGCATGACCGAGGTCGTGGCGCGGGAGCAGTTACAAGATAATGTGATGCTGGCAACATTAATGTTGGCGGAGGAAACGGTTGACGGCCTGGTCTCCGGCGCTGTGCATACTACTGCCAATACGCTTCGCCCGGCACTCCAGCTGATCAAAACCGCGCCAGGATGTTCGCTGGTCTCATCGGTATTTTTTATGCTGCTGCCGGACCAGGTTTTGGTGTATGGCGACTGCGCTATCAATCCGGATCCGAGCGCCGAACAGTTGGCGGAAATCGCTATCCAGTCCGCAGATTCAGCAATGGCGTTTGGCATTGAACCCCGGGTGGCGATGATATCCTACTCTACCGGCACCTCAGGCATCGGCAGCGACGTGGATAAGGTGCGCGAAGCCACTTGTCTGGTCCAGGAAAAACGGACTGATTTGCTGGTCGACGGTCCGCTGCAATACGATGCCGCCATCATGGCCGATGTGGCCCGGTCCAAAGCACCGAATTCACCGGTAGCAGGGAAAGCGACGGTCTTTATCTTTCCGGATTTGAATACCGGCAATACAACCTATAAAGCGGTGCAGCGCTCAGCGGATTTAGTGTCTATTGGGCCGATGCTGCAGGGCATTCGCCGACCAGTGAATGATTTATCGCGTGGCGCTTTAGTGGACGACATTGTTTATACCATTGCCCTGACGGCTATTCAGGCAGCGCAAAATGAAGATACTCGTGCAACTTCACGTGACGGGTGTATGGATGTTTCTGCGGCTCAAATTATTTAAGCCGCAACGAATATAAAAATGTTATTTATTCTGTGTTGTCCCGAGGTATGAAAATAAGACCTCATAAGTTTTTTGCGACGGCACAGACTGTTTATGCCAAGAAACCTGCCGGGCGTATATTATCGATTTGAGTACATTGGCAACTCCTATATCAAGGGCCAAGCCTTGTTTGTCGCGTTCGAGAGAAAACCCTGACAAGCAGACAGTGTGGAGATTGCGTTTATGACTCTAGCATTATTAATGCTGAATACGGACCGGTGGGAGAATGTGGATAACCTTTTTCGATTACTTTTATACTTAAGGATTTATCATGACAATCTCCACTTTTTCCTTGCCCCGTAATATTGTTTATGGGGAAAATGCGTTAGATCATTTATCGCAATTAGTCGGTAAAAGAGCTGCGCTGGTGACCGGCGGAAGTTCGATGAAACGTTTGGGATTTTTAAAACGTGCCGAGGACCTGTTAAAACAAGCAAATTTTGAATGCATTATTATTGATAATGTTGAGCCGAATCCCTCGGTTGAAACCGTACGCAACGGCGCTGAAGCGATGCTGGCCTTCCAACCTGACTGGATTGTGGCCATCGGCGGCGGATCGGCACTGGACGCGGCCAAAGTGATGTGGTGTTTTTATGAGCATCCGCACTTGAGTTTCGAAGATATTATCCCCGTAGGCTCAATGCCGCCGTTGCGCACTAAGGCCCGTTTTGTGGCTATTCCCTCTACCAGCGGCAGTGGCTCTGAAATTACCTCATTTTCGGTTATCACCGATACCAAGAACCATATTAAATACCCCATAGTCGCGGCGGATATGGTGCCGGATATCGCGATCCTCGACCCGCGTATTCCAGCGAAAATGCCGCCGAGTATTACCGCTAATACCGGTATGGATGTGTTGACCCATGCGCTGGAAGCCTATGCTTCCACCGCAGCGACGTCGTTTACTGACCCTTATGCCATAGAAGCCATCCGGTTGGTGTTCGACAATCTTGAAACCGCCTATTTGCAACCGGATAATCTTATTGCCCGCTATAATATGCATAACGCCTCAGCGCTGGCCGGCATTGCCTTCACCAATGCGTCGCTAGGCCTAGTACATTCCATGGCGCATAAAATCGGCGGTGAGTTCGATATTACCCACGGATTAGCCAATGCGATTATGCTGCCTTATATTATTCAATATAATCGCTTATCTACCGATAAATATCGCTTATTGGAAAGAACGCTGAGAATCAAAGATCTGATAGACGCGATCAAAGACCTTAACCGGCGGTTGGATATTCCCTTGACCCTAAAGGACTGTCGGGAAGTCGTTATTGAGGAGAAAACATTTAATACGGTACTGGAACGAATGAGTGAAAACGCGTTGGCCGATCCTTGTACGGTAACCAATCCTGGTCATACGAGTGTAGAAAATATCAAAAACCTTTATCAGCAAAGTTATTATGGTAAATAAATATTTCTGATTCTTGTTAACAAATTTCACAGAGCGCCCATTGGGCCGCTCTGTGAAATACCCCATAAATAACAACAATCACCTAGCGCGAGTGTGGCTGAACCTGATGGCACGGTGATTTATCCGAAACTATTACTGATGAAGCTATATTGGTAATTAAATTGTTATGAAAAAGTAAAAGCCCTGTCTGCATTAATAAAGTATCAATCGTCATTATTTAAGTGATCTCTTTCACCCTTTTATTCATGTTGCCGAAATTTGTTATTGCCTTTTACTGCTCATTGTCAGAATGGTCTGTGAGACGAGGGGGTAATGAAATGGAAACCAAGCATATTATTTAAAACTTGTCTGGGTAAGCAGGATGCGTAGGCCTAGTCGAAACGTTGTAAATCCGTTCCCCCCTTTCCAAATAACCAGCAGGCTAACCCTGCCTTTGGTAGTTGTTGGCCTTGCCCGGTTTTTATCATGCCATATGAGGACAGTGACGATGAAACAGCTTATACCCGAACAGGCAGTACAGGCAGTAAATATGATGCAAGCCGGCGTGTTCGCCACGCTCGACGAGGCGGTGGCTGCCGCCAAGCAAGCACAAAAGCTGCTTAACAGTGTCGCGCTGCGTCAGCGAGTGATCGAGGCTATCCGCCAGGCTGGGGAACGGTATGCGCAGGTGTTGGCGGAGATGGCGGTTGCCGAAACGGGCATGGGCCGCGTCGCCGACAAATACGCCAAGAATGTGTCGCAAGCACGCGGGACACCGGGCATGGAATGCCTGTCGGCGGAAGTGCTGACCGGTGACAATGGACTGACGCTGATTGAAAACGCGCCTTGGGGCGTAGTCGCCTCGGTCACGCCTTCCACCAATCCGGCGGCGACTATTATCAATAATGCCATCAGTATGATTGCCGCTGGCAATAGCGTGGTTTTCGCGCCGCATCCGTCCGCGAAAAAAGTTTCGCAGCACACTATCAGCCTGTTAAACAATGCCATTTTGGCGGTCGGTGGGCCGGATAATCTACTGGTTACCGTAGAGAACCCCGACATTGAAACGGCGCAACGCCTGTTTAAGTATCCCGGCATTGGTCTGTTAGTGGTCACCGGCGGTGAGGCAGTGGTGGAAGCGGCGCGTAAGCACACCGATAAACGACTTATCGCGGCAGGGTCGGGCAATCCGCCGGTCGTCGTGGATGAAACGGCAAATATCTGGGCGGCGGCTCGCGCCATCGTACGGGGCGCGTCTTTTGATAACAACATCATCTGCGCCGATGAAAAAGTGCTAATTGTGGTTGATAGCGTTGCCGATGAGTTGTTGGCGGAAATGCAACTCGCACAGGCCGTGTTACTCGATGATGAGCAAGTCCGGCAATTGTTGCCCGTGCTGCTGTCTGATATTGATGACACCGGCAAAGGAACCGTCAGCCGCGACTGGGTTGGTCGTGATGCGGCGAAAATTGCAGCGACCATCGGTCTGAAGGTTGACGAACAAACCCGCTTGCTACTCGCCGAAACCGATGCTGCACATCCGTTTGCCGTTACCGAGATGATGATGCCGGTATTGGCGGTGGTGCGGGTCAATAACGTGGCTGAGGCCATTGAGCTGGCGGTGAAGCTCGAAGGTGGCCGTCATCATACTGCCGCGCTGCACTCCACCAATATTAACAATATGAATCAAATGGCAAATGCGGTTGATACCAGCATCTTTGTAAAGAATGGTCCTTGTATCGCGGGGCTTGGGTTGGGCGGTGAAGGCTGGACATCAATGACCATCTCGACGCCGACTGGCGAAGGGGTAACCTCTGCGCGCACATTTGTCCGCCTGCGTCGTTGTGTCATGGTGGGTATGTTCCGAATCGTGTAATGGGGCAAACGTTGACCGCCTTGGTCATGCTCGATGTGTGATCAATGGACGGTCAGCGTAACCCGTCATCATTGAGGGTGTTCAGGCGATCACGACGTGGTGATGATGATGAATATCATCGAGATCAAGTCAACGTGGCGGCATATGTTATAAAGTGCGGTATTACGCCCCATCGTCTATGGATGGCCACAATCTGGTGTTGTATCTCGTTAGGACTGTCATTGCGCGGTCATTTAATGACCAACAAAAACGTCCTCAGCGTGCATCGTCTTGATATCATGATTTACCCCCCAGGAGGTAAAAAAAATGTTGCTGCGTGAAGAAGATGAAAATATACACCACTATTTCACCCAAGATGTTTATGCGCAATCCTGCGCGATTACGGCTTGGCAGCAGCTTTACGATCAAATTCATCCTGGGCATTTTCAGGGGGAATTGACCGAGATCCTTTTTGACGGTATTCAATTATGTCGTGAATACACCAGCCTGGCGTTACGACAGTCCTGTATGGTGAAGCCGGAGTCTTTTTGGTTAGGGATTCCCGCCACCCCAGGTGCCGTAGGATTTATCGGATCGCAACCCATAGAAGAAAACTGCCTCGCCGTGAGTGCCGGCGGTGAGGAATTTGAACTGAATACGCCTGACGAATACGCGATTCTGGGCATGGTGATTTCCCATGACACGTTGTTTCAGGATACCGATATGCTGGTGGATCAGGAACAGATCTTTCGGTTATTGAGTCAGCAGTCGGCATTGATAGTGGAACCACACAAAAAAGCGGCATTATGCGCTTTAGTCCACCAGGTACTCTGGTATGGGTGTGCCGATCCACAACGAATACAGCGCGGCAATGCCGGCAAAGCCCTCAATCACCACCTGCTGATGGCGCTGTTGACGCTGTTGGAAAGTGCGCATCCGCTACCGTCCCAAACGCCAGGTAGGCGAATGGGCTATCGGCGGTTGGTGAACGGTGCGCGAGAATACGTGCTTGACCGAACCTCGGAGCCGGTGACGGTGCTTGATTTGTGTCGCGAACTGTACGTCAGTCGCCGAACCTTACAGACCGCTTTTTGCGATGTCGTGGGTGTCGGTCCCAATTCCTGGTTGAAAATGATCCGGCTTAACGCGGTGCATCGCGAACTCATTAGTCCTTTTTCTCGCTGCCATAACGTCACTGACGCCGCCATGTCCTGGGGATTCTGGCATTTAAGCCAGTTCGCCACCGATTATCAATTGTTATTCAATGAGAAACCCTCGGCGACACTGCGTTTGCGACATCAGCCCACACATGGCGGACGCCGCACGACGTTAATGTTAAATTCGAGTTTGGCGCTGGATTCGATGGTGGTGCGTTAGATTCAAGGGATTGCTATGGCTGGGTCACGCGCGCTATCAACAACGTTAGCGCGGTGTTTTTTCGCAAAAATCACCCGAATTGTGATGAATCCCCAGCGTAGCTGGATTCATCCGGCGCCACCAGGTGGCGCACTTGCGGCGGTTGTTCACCAAGTTGAAATGCCCTTACCCGGCTTTGGATCAGTTGATCGTTAACGGTGTGGCGCTCATGTTGTCTTAAATGTTCAAGCCATGAACCCACCACAAATACCTCGACAAACTTACCGGGCGATTGCACATCTTCGTAAACCGCCCAGGTCAGTGCGCCGCCGCGCCGGCGAACGCGTCGCATTTCTTGCAGCGCAACCACGAACGGCCGTGCGTTCACGGGATCGATGTGGTACTCAACGCTTATCATAACCGGTCCACGATCGTGCGGCAGACCCGTTTGCGGCGCTGGTGGATGTTCCGTGGCATCAAGGTTCAGTTGCGGATCGTGACTCAACTTCCAACGCAGGGCGGTCGTGCTGGCCAAGATCATCCCGATGGCGGCCACCAGCAGAGAGGTTTGAATATTCACCTTAGACGCCAGTTGGCCCCAGATTGCGCTGCCGGCGGTCATTGAGCCGAAAAACACCGTCAGATAGACCGCAAGAGCACGGGCTTTAACCCAACGCGCCGCACTGCGTTGGGCGCCGACGTTAAGCGTAGACAGTATGGCAATCCAGGCAAAACCGGTAAAAAATTCTATCCCGGCCAGCAGCCAAAAATGACGGATAAATGCCAATGCCAACAAGGTCAAGGCAAACAGCAGGCTAGCCAGCACCGTCAGGCTGTCGGCGGTGAACTTGCGGCGCATCGACGGTAGCAGGATTGCCCCGCACACTGCACCGATGCCGATGGAGGCCAACAGCGCACCGTATCCCCCTGGCCCCAACCCCAGTTCCCGTCGCGCCACCAGCGGCAACAACGCCCAACCGGCGCTGCCGAACAAAAAAAACGCCATGGCCCTGATTAACACGGTCCTTAAAACCGGCGCGGAATACACGTAACGCAGTCCAACGCGCACGGCGGAAAAGAAGTGTTCCGGTGGCAGGCGTTGTATATTCGGCGCCGACTGCCAGCGAAACAGCACCCATGTCACCCCCAGCACCGATAGGGCGTTAAGTAAAAACACGGTGGCCGGGCCGCTAAAGGATAAAATCAATCCCCCCAGCGCGGGTCCGATGGCGCGACTGATATTAATGCCCAGAGAGTTCAGCGCGATGGCGGGGGCCAGCTCGGATTTTGCTACCAGGTCCGGCACCACCGCCTGAAACGGCGGTGAGCTCATGGCGGCACCGGTACTTAATAAAAAGGCGGCGGCCAGCAGCACATGCGGCGTGACATGGTCTGTCACGGCCAAAAATGCGAGCCCGGCGGCGACCACAAATACCCAGACTTGGGAAAACAGCAAGTATTTACGGCGGTCCACAATATCGGCCATGACGCCGGACGGCAAGGCGAACAGGAACATGGGCAGGCTGCTGGCGGCTTGTACCATCGCCACCATCAAGGGATCGGAATTTAGGGTCAACATCATCCAACTGGTGCCAACATCGCTCATCCATGAGCCGATATTGGATGCTACGGTTGCGATCCACAACATGCGGAATATGCTCTGGCGCAGAGGACTCCACGGCGACGACGCCTCGGCTAGCGAGGCGGTCGGTTCCACGACTAACTGATGGTTGGCTCCGGGTTTAGGCGTTTGGGTCATGGTGTTTCCTTTGTTCCCGAGGGAAGCAGGCCCCACCGGCCCGCGCCGCATAGGCTGATAGTAATAAAAATAATCAGCAGCAGCCAGCCAAACTGCCCTTCCGCCACCGACCAGTCGGGATGTACCGCCAACATGGCGATAAGCAACACCGCGATGATCGGCAAACAGGCTAACCGTGTAGCCACGCCCAGCACAATCGCTATCGGGCAGAGCACTTCTGCGAAAATGGCGGCCCATAGGCTCAATGAACGCCCCAGGCCAAACGGGTCTTCAATTTGTGCCAGCTGATTGGCGTAATGCAGGATTTTCGGTATGCCGTGAACATACAACAGCATAAAACTCCCGGCCAAACGCAAAAATAATAGCCCCAGATCGATGCGTGGTGCGGTATATAACCAAGGTTGTCTTTTCATCGGTTAGAACGCAAAGCAGCTGCAGCCCAGCGCTCCCCAAAAACCGGCGTGATGAGAGACCGGAACCGAGGAACCCCGCGCCTGGTCATGAGCGTGTCCATGTACACCGCAGGGGCCGATACAGCTATGTGGTAATTTACCGGCATTGACCCCGGTCAATTGTCGATGGTGGCCCGGAACCAGGATCACGGGCGACCAGTCTGGTAACACTGGAATCGATGCTGGGCCGTGTGAGGAAAATTCACCGTCGGCATAGACCACCTTGCCGCCGACCACGGTCATGATGGATTCAATGGCCTTGATATCCTCTTCGGCAATGGAAAAATAATCGGTGCTTAACACGACCAGGTCGGCGAACTGCCCGGCCTTGATGCGTCCTTTTTTATCCTGTTCATTGGAAAACCAGGCGCTGCCAGCGGTCCATAACTCAAGGGCTGTCTCTCGCGACAGGCGATCCACGCCTTCATAAAGCCTCAAACCGCCAACCGTTTTACCTGACACCAGCCAATAAAGTGCGGTCCACGGATTATAACTGGCCACGCGGGTGGCATCGGTACCGCCACCCACCGGTACGCCCATCTCCAACATGCGCGCTACCGGTGGGGTGTGGGATGCCGCTAACGCGCCGTAACGATCAACAAAATATTCTCCTTGGAATGCCATGCGATGTTGTATGGCAATGCCCCCACCTAGCGCACGTACTCGTTCAATATTTTTTTCGGTGATGGTTTCCGCGTGGTCAAATAACCAGTGCAAACCGTCAAATGGGATGTCCCGGTTCACTTTTTCAAACACATCGAGCATGCGGCTAATGGATTCGTTATAGGTGGCGTGCAAACGAAATGGCCAGCGTTGGCTCAACAAATGCCTAACCACCGCTTCAAGTTCATCTTCCATCCCTGGCGCCAAATCCGGCCTCGGCTCCAGAAAATCTTCAAAGTCGGCAGCAGAAAACACCAGCATTTCTCCCGCGCCGTTATGATGGTAAAAATCATCCCCCTGGCCGGGCTTGACCAACGCGGTCCAGCGTTGAAAATCCTCCAGTTCCTCACCCTTGCGCTGAGTAAACAGATTATAAGCAATCCGCACCGTCAACTGACCCTCGCGCGCTAATTGATCGACCACCTGATAATCTTCTGGATAATTTTGGAATCCGCCACCGGCGTCAATGGCACTGGTCACACCCAACCGATTGAGTTCACGCATAAATTGCCGAGTGGAATTGACCTGATACTCCAGCGGCAGCGCCGGGCCCTTGGCTAGGGTGGCATAAAGAATCATGGCATTCGGTTTGGCAATCAGCATACCGGTGGGGTTGCCTGCCTGGTCGCGCTGGATCTCCCCACCGGGAGGGTTGGGGGTCTCTTTGCCATAACCCACGGCCTGTAACGCGGCCCGATTAAGCAGCGCACGATCGTAAAGATGCAGTACAAACACCGGTGTATCGGGCGCCGCTGCATTGAGTTCATCGAGACTCGGCATGCGCCGTTCGGCGAATTGAAACTCGGTCCACCCACCAACCACCCTGACCCACTGCGGATGAGGTGTACGATCTGCCTGCTGTTTCAACATGGCTAACGCATCAGCCAACGATGGCACACCTTCCCAGCGTAATTCAAGATTGTAGTTTAGGCCGCCCCTGATCAGATGGAGGTGGGAGTCGTTCAGACCGGGGATGACGGTACGCCCCATCAAATCAATGACGGTGGTCTGTTCCCGTCGATGTCTCATGACATCGGCCTCGTTGCCAACGGCTAAAAATCTGCCGTTGCCGATAGCGACCGCGTTAACTAAGGGATTTTGCCGATCCAGAGTATGAAATTTACCGTTGATCAGGATGAGATCTGCTGTTGATTCTGCCATTAATTCTGTCATATCGGGCGAAACCATAAAACCTCCTGGCGGATGGGGACGCATTTTGTCGTGCCGGCGCCATGGCGAACATTGGGGGCCGGGCCGAACTGTGGAAAACGGATGAAACACCTTGCCGCTAGGCTGGCGATGACACAGTGGTGACGTTTTGATTATGGGCGGCTGACCGGAATGGCGTCTAGTTATACAAAGAGATAATGGTTTAGGCTGAGGTGAGCTTCTACTATGCAAAGAGAAATCGAAGGGCGGCATTCAACATTACGCGGTGTTCCGCCACGATCAATGGCGAGACACAATCTAAACATGTTGTGTGCCGGGTGGTGGTTGTCATCAACCTAACGTTCTCACCTGCAACGGATATTATTATGATTGATTCGAAACTAGAGGTCCTGACCCCGACTAACTGTCAAATGATTTTCATTGATCAACAGCCACAAATGGCGTTTGGCGTGCAGTCAATAGATCGCCAAGTGTTAAAAAACAATGTGGTGGCGCTGGCGAAAGCCGCGAAGGTATTCGGCATCCCTACCTTGATTACCACGGTGGAAACCACCAGCTTTTCCGGTCCCACGTATCCCGAGCTATTAGATGTTTTTCCGACGCATGACATCCTTGAGCGTTCATCCATGAACTCATGGGATGATCAAAAAGTGCGTGATGGTTTGGCGGCGGCGGGCAGGAAAAAAGTGGTGGTATCGGGTCTATGGACTGAGGTGTGCAACAATAGTTTTGCCCTGTGCGCGATGGCTGAAGGTCAATACGAGATTTATATGGTGGCCGACGCATCGGGCGGCACTTCCAAAGAAGCACATGACTATGCCATGCAGCGCATGATCCAGGCGGGGGTTATCCCGGTGACCTGGCAGCAGGTTATGCTGGAATGGCAACGGGACTGGGCACGCAAAGAGACTTACGATGCCGTCATGTCCATCGTCAAACAGCATTCCGGCGCATACGGTATGGGCGTCGATTACGCCTATACCATGGTGCATAAAGCCGCGCAGCGTACCCAAAACGAGCACCGCACGCTGCCGCCGGTGCCTGCCAAATAAATGCGTGTGTTGATCATCACCGCGCGTCGTTCAGGGTGCATTTTACCCGTGGAGTCTTCATGAATGCGTATGTCGTCTCAATGAGCATGGGTGTATTAATCGGTTTACTCTACGCGTTATTTAACCTGCGCTCCCCCGCGCCACCCGCCGTGGCCCTGGTGGGGTTGTTGGGGATGTTGTTGGGCGAAAAGCTGTCGGTGCTGGTGGTCAGCCACTGGTTCTAGCCGCGAGATAGCCCGCTTGGAGGTAAGATGAAAGCATTCGTCGTGTCCCTGATTGCCGGTATTCTGGCCGGCATCGTTTATGGCTTACTGCAGGTACGATCTCCTGCACCACCGATGGTGGCATTGCTCGGGCTATTGGGCATGCTGGTGGGTGAGCAGGTGGTGCCAGTATGCCGTCGCGCGTTAAACCGCCAGCCCTTATCCATGAAGTGGTTCCGTACCGAGTGCATTCCCAAAATCAGCGGTACGCCGCCGGCTAAAACGCCGACCACACCGTCGGATACGCCACCGGGCTAAGCAACCGCCCGACTATTAGGTACCCTGGGTTTGATGGATGGGGGAGTAAGCCAATATGACGGTGCAACGGCTGATTGCTATTATTGACGACGATGATGCCGTGAGAAACGGACTGAGTAATTTGCTGCGGTCCGTCGGCTATGAGGTCATACGTTTTGCCTCGGCGGAAGACTTTCTGAAATATAACGCGGCCTATAGCGCCGACGCCATTATTCTGGATGTCAAACTTGCGGGGATCAACGGTTTTGAATTGCTTGCACGGCTGGTCAACGCGCACCCGCCGCTGCCGGTCATCTTAATCTCTGGCCATGGTGACGAACGGATGCGCGCACGGGCGATCGACGAAGGCGCAGTGGCGTTCTTGCGTAAACCCATCGACGTGGATACCTTATTGGAATGCATCCGTCTCATCGTTGCCAAGGGTGGGGAGCCGTCATGAATCTAGCCATGCCTAGGGACATCGTTGATGTTATCGCGCAATTGACCGCCGGTGCGTCCGACTATCGAATTGAACGGTTAGCCGAGGAGGGTATTCTTGCCTTGGATCTTTACCAGCATCCGCATAAAACCTCTTTGTTGGTCGCGTCGCCCGCCACCCCGGACGTGGCAGTCCAGGCCGATATCCAGTTAGAGCATGAATTTTCCCTACGCGGGCAACTGGGCGATGCGTGGGCGGTTACGCCGATCGCCCTGACCTGCATCCAGGGGCAGCAGGCGCTGATTTACGATGATTTTGACTTTTTTTTCCCTTTGCCGCCGCACCGGCCGTCGCCGGGAGATATTCAGGGATTTTTAACCCTGGCGCTGAGTATCTGTGCAACGCTTAAGTCTCTGCATGCCCTAGGGATATGTCATGGCAATCTTAAGCCGACCGCGTTGTTTATCCAACCTGACGGCCGGTGCAAATTGGGCGGGTTTGGCCTGGCCGGCGAGACGTCCCCGATACGCCAGGGCGTCAATATCTCGGTTTGCGGGATCGCACCGGCCTATATGTCCCCAGAACATACCGGACGTACTCAAGGCGATGTTGATGCGCGCAGCGATCTCTATAGTCTGGGCGTGGTTTTCTATGAGCTGTTGACTGGACGTCTGCCGTTTGCCATAGACGGCGACGGCGGGTGGCCGGAATGGGTACATCAACATATTGCCTGTGCACCTTGCCCACCCCATCAGGTCCAATCGGATACGCCTCCCATGCTGTCCCGAATCCTGCTTAAGTTATTGGCGAAATCGCCGCAAGAGCGCTATCAAACCGTCGCGGGCGTTGGCGCGGATCTAAAACGGTGCCTGGCGTCGTGGGGTAAACATCACAACATCATGGATTTTGTGCCAGGACTGCATGATACGCCGCCCAATTTGGCGTTTTCCCGCGCGATGTCAACCGGCGCCGTTGACGTTCGACGCGTCGTTGCCGCGTTTGACGAGGTTAACGCCGGTAGCATGCCCGTTCTGGTCACTATCTGCGGGCCAGCGGACAGCGGTAAATCAATGTTGATTGCCAACGTCTTAAGCGCCCTGCGGCCAAAATCGGCCAGTTTTGCTGTGGGTAGAATAACCTCCTCCCGGCGGGAATTGCCCTTTGCTGCGTTATCGCAAGCGTTCCGCTCATTAGTTTTGCAGGTACTGGGGTTGCCTGAAGCACAGGTCAATGAATGGCGGATGCGTATCGCGTCATCCTTGAGCGCTTACGCGGGGTTGGCCATTAACCTGGTGCCGGAGTTGGCATTGTTGATGGAGCAAAAAAATCCTTTTTTCGATATCCCTGCCATAGATGCACAGGCCCGCTTTAACCAGTCGATATTGAGCCTCGTTAAGGCGTTTGCCACCCCCGATCGTCCCTTGGTACTGCTTATCGACGACATGCATTTGATCGACCCGGCGAGCATGCGGTTATTGGTCTACTTGATGAGTCAGCCGATCGGATTACCCTTGTTGATGGTGGCTGCCTATCGCGATCCACAACCTTCGTCCAATTGTGTTTTTACACCACTATTGGCGATGCTTAAACAGCGTTCACCACGGGTGACGTCGATCGTTCTTGCGCCATTGGACCAGCAAGGCATGGCGTTCTTGTCGGTACAGCGGGGTATGACCGGCGCGGGCCTGAAGCCAGGATCGATTCAGGCCGTTGCCGACAGTCGGCACCCTGTGGTGCCTAACGCCATAACCCACAATGAGGTTAGGGAGTTGGAAACCGTCATTAAGGCTTCCAGGGCGTTATCTGAGGAGATCAACCTTGATCGTCTGATCCATACGCTTATGACAATGACACTCGAACATGCAGGCGCTCAGCGTGGTTTATTGATTCGTTTGGTAGATCACGTGCCGGTTATCGAAGCGAGTGCCGATACCACGCCAAACGGCGTGACGGTTCGGTTGCAAAAAGCCTTGCCAAATGAGACCGATCTGCCGTTATCGGTACTGAGTGCGGTGATACGTACCGGTCAGGAAATCCGCCTTGGTACGCCGGGTGAGTTTAATCCGTTCAGTAAAGATGCCTATCTGGTTGCCTCCGGCGCGGCGGCGATATGTATGCCGATGTTTAAACAAGCCAGACTGGTGGGCGTCTTATACTTGGAAAATCGATTAATGCCGGATGCATTTACCGCTGAGCACTCACGGGTGATTGCCCTGCTCGTGGCCCAGGCGGCCGTCTCCCTCGAAACCGCCACTCTGTATGCCGAGCTATTAGAAGAAAACCTGCAACGCCGCCGGGTGGAGAGCGAGCTACGCGCCAGCCAGGCCTCGCTGATGTTGGGCGAGAAAATCAGCCATACCGGTAGCTGGCGGTGGAAGTTAAAACATAAAAATATTGAAATATCAGCCGAGTATGCCAGAATTTTTGGTTTGGACCCCACACCGAGGGTTATCACGTTTGATGATTGCATACTGTTTATCCATCCAGATGATCGCCAAAGGATCCTCGCCGTTATTGATACGGCAGTGCGTTATGGCCGGTCCATGCAAGCCGAGTATCGGATCGTCAGGGCAGATGCTAGCGTCCGTTATGTGGCTGGGATCGGCGAGCCGGTACCCTCCCCAGAGGGGGTCATGGAATATTTTGGCACCGTCACCGATATCACCGCCAGAAGGGAGGCTGAAGACGCCGTGCGGGCCGCTCAGGCCGACCTGGCGCGGGTCACGCGGGCGACAACCGTCGGACAACTTACCGCCTCCATTGCGCATGAAATTAACCAGCCGTTGATGTCTATTGTTTCCAATGCTGGCGCCAGTCTGCGGTGGTTAAATCGCGATACGCCACAATGGGATAACGTGCGTTCGGGATTGGAGGATATTGTTACCGAGGGACGACGGGCCGGGGAAATCATCCGCAGCCTGCAGGCCTTGACCAGGAATGAGGCTCCCACCTTCAGCCAGGTTGATTTGCATTATACCGCCCACCATATTATCGCGTTGTCGCGCAGTGAATTAGAACGACGGCGAATCGTTGTGGCGTGCCATCTTGAGGCCTGCGAACCACGGGTGTATGGCGATAAGATACAAATCCAACAGGTGTTGTTGAATCTTGTGATCAATGCCATGGACGCCATGGCCGAGGTGGAGCAGCGCCCGCGGCTATTAACGCTCACCTCCGCTAATCCCGAGCCGGGTAAAGTGGTGTTCGGCGTATGGGATACCGGCATCGGTATTTGTCAGACCATGATAGACCGGTTGTTTGAGCCGTTTTACACCACCAAGCAACAGGGTATGGGCATGGGACTGGCGATCAGCCATACCATTATTGACAGCCATCAGGGCAAAATAGCCGCGGCGCGGCGAGAACCTTACGGCAGCCATTTTTCTTTTGTATTGCCGACATTTTCAGAAAAAGCGCCCTAATTTTTTTTTAATGAATATGCTAATACTGATTATTATTATAATAACTAATCGTAATCATGATGATTGCCCTAGCCAGCCGGGGTATTCATAGCCAAGGGGATGGATTTCATATCGAACCGATAAACGCCAATCGGCTGACGCTAACGACGGACGCGGCGCGTCTGATGGTAAGCCGGCAGTTTGAACGTTTCCCCAGGGAATTGGCACCGGTTATCGCCATCCCTTCCGGGGACGTTTTTTCCATTATCGTCCAACTCAGAGACTTTGCGTCCCATAAGCTCTGGCGCGACGGTCGTCTGATGCATGCCGGCGGTCACGTTAAGCAAGCCGTGGCGATCACGCATTTGGCCTATGAGTGGCGCTGCCAGCATCTTAGTGCGTTTGATAACGTTCGTTTTTTACTGACCCGCCAGGCCTTGGATGAGTTTACCTATGACACCGGGCAACAACGCATCGATCACTTTGATTGCGCGCCCGGCGCTACCGACCCGGTGATTTTTCACCTGGCACAGGCATTGGTCGGTTTAATGGATCACCCCCTCGAGTCACCGCGTTTTCTCCTGGAGCATATTTCCCTGGGTCTGTATGCCCATATCACCGCCACCTATGGCCAGGGGCCACGGGCGCTGCCGCGCCAAACGGGACGGCTGGCCCCCTGGCAGGAAAAGCGCGCCAAGGAATTTATGCTGGCAAATCTATCCCTAGGGGTTTCCCTGGCGCAGATTGCCCAGGAGTGCGGGTTATCACGGGCACATTTTGCCCGTTATTTTAAGCATACCACCGGCATGTCTGCCTATACCTGGCTGCAAAATATGCGTATCAACCACGCTCGGGAACTGCTGGTGCGACAACAACACACACTGACGCAAATCGCTCTGGAATGCGGTTTTACCGATCAAAGTCATTTCTCCAAGGTGTTCAAGGCGTTAACCGGCGTACCCCCCGGCAATTGGCAACGGCAGTACGCCACTGAAAAATCACAAAGCCTGTGAAGTCTGCCGTCGCCCAGGCTGGCTAACCTTTGGTAATGGGGGTGCCGGGCAGTGAGGAGAGCAGATGACGCAGCGCCCCATGGGCGATGGCCACCTCGGTTGACTCTTGCAGTGCGGCCCGATATTTGTTGGAAAAATCGGTTTGATTTTCCTGGCCCGGTGCCAGCAAATTTTCGATGACCTTGCGGTAGGCGGGGAGCGTGTCGTGGCCCATGTCGTCGTCCTCATCCAACCGTTCATCCAGCTCCACCAGGAGCTCCGACAGTAGCCGGATCCAGGCAAATTGCCCATGGGTGGCGACCAATTGCAAGTGTTCAAACGGGTTACCTACCGGACCAAAACGTTGAGTTTCCAGATCGATCAGGGATTTATGCAGTTTACGCAAGGAGGCTGAAACGGCTTTAAGACTTGCGCGTTGCCCGTCATCGGGTCGTTCGATGGCTGTCATGCTTGATTTCCTTGGCGATGGAATTTGTTTACCGGAAGGACCCGGGAATAGGCGATTAGCGGCTTTGTGATTTAACGATATGCAGCCGCTCCGCCGCCCTGACCAGATCCGCCAACGAACGGGTTTGCATTTTCTCCATAACCCGCCGCTTATGCACTTTAGCTGTTATTTCACTGACGCCCAAGGCCCTGGCGATTTGTTTGTTAAGCAGGCCGCCGATCGCCAGCCCCAGCACCTCACGTTCCCGTGGCGTCAGACGTTGGTGGCGTAGCGTCAGATCCGATTGCTCGTTGGCAAAAAGCTGATTTTTTTTCGCCTTGAGTAAACCCTCACTTACGGCGCTAAGCAAATCTTCCGGCGCCACCGGCTTGGCCAGAAATTCATGGGCTCCGGCTTTCATCGCTTTTACCGACATGGGAATCGTCGCAAAACCCGTGATAAAGATAATCGGCAATTGCCGGCCGCTTTTTTCCAAGGCGTCGAGGACGTGAAACCCATCGGCCATCGGCAGGTTCATATCCAGCACCAGGCAACCGGGCAGTTGGCTTAATGAGTGGGTAAGGAACGCTTCCGCCGAGGCAAATTCCACCACCGCATAACCGGCGGACTCAAGGAGTCGGACCATAGAGCGTCTCACGGAATCATCGTCGTCGATAACGTAAACAATATGATTCATGGATATGACCTTTATTCAATCGACAAAAGAAGTTCATTCGTATTCCCGCTTGAGGCCCTATAATCTCCGGTAACCAGGTTACAATCTTGTAAAATAGTACGGTTTTTTAACGATTGATGTGACCGCCGTGTGAATTTCACCTGCTGGATACGGATGCAAGATCCTGCCCAATCGTTTAATAGGTTGTCGGCTGATTGGCCATTGGTATGGGAATTGCATTAATTTGTCGTTTGTTTTTCAACTAGGTGAGGTAAATCGTTCGATTTAACACCACGTTAGTGATGATTGACCGGACATCACCTCGGCGCCGCCTGCCTAATGGCACCGGTGACTGATTTTGTAAACCCAACGGAGAATATTATGCTCACCTCAGCCAGAAACCAGCTTACCGGTACCGTTAGCGCCATTAAAACCGGCGCAGTTAACGATGAAATCGAGATGACCCTGTCCAACGGCCATGCACTGATCGCCACCGTAACCCACAGCAGTGTGGAAAACCTGAATTTGCACCAGGGCGGTGAAGCTATTGCCTTTATTAAAGCCCCTTGGGTGATCCTCACGGCGGCCGATAGCGGATTGCGTTTTTCGGCGCGCAATCAGTTTAACGGTACGATCAAAACGATTGTCACCGGAGCGATAAACAGCGAAGTCACGGTAGAAATCGACCCGGCGCTGACCCTGGTCTCGGTCATTACCAAAGAAAGCGTTACTGGTCTGGGCCTGCAGGTCGGTAACGCCGTGACCGCCCTGGTCAAGGCATCGAGCATCGTGCTGGCAACCCGCGGCTAGGACTCTGTGTCGTGGGTGCTGGCAACCCGCGGCTAGGACTCTGTGTCGTGGGTGCTGGCAACCCGTGGTTAGGCCTCTGTGTCGTGGGTGTTAGCGGCCCGTGGGCGAGGAACTTGCCGCCAAGCGCTACCGTGCGCTATAAACCCCTATGTGGGACGGCTACGCCGGGGTTAAACGCACCTGGATATCAGCCGGCTGGCAATAATAAGGCGATGAGGTCACGACCAGCTCAATACCGGTGCGGGCGTAGTGCTCGATATTGTCGATATTGATGCCACCAGCCGCGGCCAGTCGACAATGCGGTGCGTCGGATAGGGCAAATGCCATCATTCGGCGCACGGCGTCAGGACTGAATTTATCTAATTGAACCCCATCCGAGCCAGCACGCATCGCGTCCATCGCCTCAAGTTCGTTGTCCGCCTCCACCATGATAAACCGCTCTGGCGCTGCGTGCCGCAGGGTCAGCACATGCGCACGCCAGTCACCGGGATCGGTACAGAAATGACGATGGTTAGCGAAGAGCAATACCGTTTCCGCCGTGCCACAGCGATGCACGGTGCCGCCGCCGTCGATCACTGCGCTTAACGCCAGGTCCTTGGTCCCGGGAATATTTTTACGGGTGCAGGCAATTTGTATCTGTGGATTTATGGCTTGTGCTAGTGTGACCAATGCATGAGTCGCCTGGGCCACTCCGCTGCACCACTCCAATAGATTTTGGGCCACTTTCCAGCCTTGATGCAGTCTTTCGGCTGTTCCATGGGCGGTTAATATCACCTCTTGCCCGGAGGCTGACACCCCGTCGGTCCCGGTTTTAAGCACCTGCAGGTCGAGACGTTGTAGCACTCGGGCGGCGGCGTCCAGACCGCTGATGATGCCTGGTCGCCGCAGACTAAAGGTCATCATGCCGGCACTCGCGCCGATACCCAGCGCACGGGTGGTCAGATCGCCGCCACGAATATCATCAAGCAGTAACGAATCTATATCGGTTTCGGAAAGATAGAGCATAGTGATGCCTTATGGTGTTGCTAAGAGAGCATAGCAATACCATACTCATGAATAAGTCTCGTTTGATGCTGATCAATGCTTGGCGGTTGTTGGACTACACCTTAATAACTATCTGCAGTAACTATTGTTTTTATCAACGTACATTTAGGGACTAAGTCGGCCAGCGCGCTGAGGCTATCAAGCCGGATTTGCGGCATTAGCTGAGCCAAATCAGACGATCCGAAGCCAGGTTTACGTTGTGCTGGCCGCGGTGTCATCACTGCCATTGATCTGATGAAGAATAATAAAGCGTATTCATAGGATTTGGATTTTATTTGATGTATTAGGCGATGTGGTGAGTAAATCTAATAACACAATGTTCCGGCAACGCAAAAGCGACTAAGGGGCAGAGATATATATTCTTAGATAATCTCGGTATTTTGCTTCAACCCGACGGCGGCGGCGTGGTAAAAATAATTTGTTGAATCAGAGAAATATATTGTTTCTTCCTCGCTTCTCAGCAGGGGATCCCATGATTTTCTTATGGGTGGTCATAACGTTTATTTATATTACGCATATAGTTTGGCAAATCGAGGTGGTAAGCTGTCGATATGGGCAGCGACTCAAATAAATAGCAGCATTTTCCGCTGCGATTCTGGAACAATTACGAAACAACAGGTCATATATTCACCATTCAGAAATAAATATTTTTTGTTTTTAAATAGAATGTATGACTATTAAATTTTTTTTATTGAGTGAAATACTTCATTCTTTTAGCCAAACGACCATGTGTTGTGCTACTTTTATCCCTTAACACCTGTTGATCGTGCGCATTTGCCTTGCCTCACAAAATTTGTAAATCCTCACAGGTTATATTGACGTATTGGCAAACTGTTGCCAAATTGGGAGCCTCGGGAGTCAGAGGGGCAAAGGATTGTTTGAATGGGTCTGCTCATTCAACTCGTCGGTTGACGCTTTTCACTATGCGCTCCGGCAGATTTTCCCTTCGTTAATACCGATGCCGCAAGGCAGACTGCACAGGCCGCAGCAATTAAAAAAACAGCGTCTGGCCGTACAACACACAACATCACATCATACAATGGAGCATAACGATGACAATTTCCTTGACCAAATCAGGGATACTGAAGGTCGGCCTTAGCCTGGCGGCCTTAGCCGTGGCGGCCAGCGTTCAGGCAAAAACTCTGGTATATTGTTCTGAGGGCTCGCCTGAAGGATTTAATCCTCAGTTGTTTACCTCGGGTACCACTTTTGACGCAAGTTCTGTGCCGATCTATAACCGTTTGGTCGATTTTAAACTGGGCACCACGGAAGTGATTCCGAGCCTGGCGGACAAATGGGAAATTAGCGCTGACGGTAAAACCTATACTTTCCATCTGCGCAAAGAAGTGAAGTGGCAGGAAAATAAAGATTTTAAACCGACTCGCAATTTTAACGCCGACGATGTGATCTTCTCCATTATGCGGCAGAAAGACGTTAATAATCCTTACCATAAGGTATCCGGTGGCAACTACGAATACTTTGATGGCATGGGTATGGGCGATTTGATCAGCAGTGTTGAAAAAGTCGACGATTATACCGTACGTTTTCATTTGACCCGGGAAGAGTCGCCGTTCCTGGCCGATTTGGCCATGGATTTTGCCTCTATCATGTCCGCGCAGTACGCTGATCAGATGCAAAAAGCCGGCACGCCGGAAAAAATCGATCTTAATCCCATCGGCACCGGTCCATTCCAATTGGTGCAGTATCAGAAAGACTCCCGCATCCTGTACAAGGCGTTTGATAACTACTGGGGCGCCAAACCGAAAATCGACCGCCTGGTGTTCTCCATTACCCCCGACGCCTCGGTACGTTACGCCAAGCTGCAGAAAAATGAATGCCAGATCATGCCGTATCCCAACCCGGCTGATATCGCGCGCATGAAGCAGGACAAAGACATCAATCTGATGGAGCAGCCTGGTCTAAACGTGGGTTACCTGGCGTTTAACGTAGAGAAAAAACCTCTGGATAACCTGAAGGTTCGCCAGGCGTTAATCACTGCAGTTAATAAACCTGCCATCATCGCGGCAGTGTATCAGGGGGCTGGTCAACCGGCTAAGAACCTGATTCCGCCGACCATGTGGAGTTATAACAACGCAGTACAGGATTATCCTTACGATCCCGCCAAGGCCAAGGAATTGCTGAAAGAAGCTGGCATGCCGGATGGTTTCTCCATCGATTTATGGGCTATGCCGGTACAGCGTCCGTACAACCCCAACGCACGGCGTATGGCCGAAATGATTCAGGCCGATTGGGCTAAAATCGGCGTGAAGGCTAAGATTGTCAGTTACGAATGGGGTGAGTATCTCAAACGTGCCAAAGCCGGTGAAGACCAAACGGTTATGATGGGCTGGACCGGGGACAATGGGGATCCGGATAACTTCTTCGCCACGCTGTTTAGCTGCGATGCGGCTAAAGACGGTTCCAACTACTCAAGATGGTGCTATAAACCGTTTGAAGACCTGATTCAACCGGCGCGCAGCACGTCCGATCATGCAAAACGCGTCGAGCTGTATAAACAGGCTCAGGTGGTGATGCATGACCAGGCGCCAGCGCTGATCATTGCCCATTCCACGGTATTCGAGCCAGTGCGTAAAGAAGTCAAAGGCTATGTGGTCGATCCGTTGGGTAAACATCATTTCGAGAACGTATCTTTAGACTAATGGTCAAGTAACCCCCCATTAACCCTATTAGGGAGCTTCCTCCACCCATGAGAGGAAGCAGGAATGTTCCCCGGTACCGCACCGGGGAAGGTGTCGCGCCAGCGAGGCCGCAGGGGGATTCCTGAAGATGTGAGCTTTGATAACCCGGTCGCGTTATGCGCCCGGGTCAACTTTTTACAGAAACAGAGAGTTCGGAATATGTGGCAGTTCATACTCCGACGTTTGGGACTCGTTATCCCGACGTTTATTGGTATTACTTTGCTGACGTTTGCGTTTGTCCATATGATCCCGGGTGACCCGATATTGATCATGGCCGGCGAGCGCGGAATGTCTGCTGAACGTCATGCGCAGATGATGGCGCAATTAGGTCTGGATAAATCCTTATTCCAGCAATATATTACCTATGTTATCAATATCTTGCACGGTGATCTGGGCGTATCGCTTAGCAGTCACCTGCCGGTCTGGCAAGAGTTTGTGCCACGATTCAAAGCCACGCTTGAACTGGGCGTTTGCGCCATGATTTTCGCCGTGCTGGTGGGTATCCCCGCCGGGGTTCTGGCGGCGGTTAAGCGCGGTTCGTTGTTTGATCATGCGGCGGTAAGCATCTCCCTGGCGGGCTATTCAATGCCGATTTTCTGGTGGGGCATGATGCTCATTATGTTGGTATCGGTGCACTTCAACCTTACGCCGGTGGCAGGGCGGGTAGGCGATACCCTCTTCCTTGATATGTCCAAGCCGCTGACTGGCTTTATGTTGATCGATACCCTGATTTGGGGCCAGCCGGGCGATTTCAAAGATGCGGTGATGCATATTATTCTGCCGGCCATCGTGCTGGGTACCATTCCATTGGCGGTGATAGTGCGTATGACCCGTTCGGCAATGCTCGAAGTGCTGAGTGAGGATTATATCCGTACCGCCCGTGCCAAAGGTCTTAGCCGGATGCGTGTCATTATTGTGCACGCATTGCGCAATGCGCTGCTACCGGTGATAACGGTGATTGGGCTGCAGGTCGGCACCCTGCTGGCTGGCGCCATCCTCACCGAGACGATTTTCTCCTGGCCGGGCATGGGGCGCTGGTTGATTGAGGCGTTGCAACGACGGGATTATCCAGTAGTTCAGGGTGGTGTGTTATTGGTGGCGATCCTGATTATTCTGGTGAACCTGCTGGTGGACGTGCTGTACGGCGTGGTTAACCCGCGTATTCGTCACCAGAAATAGGAAAAAGGAAAATGACTGAAATCTCTGACCCAATAGTGACCGGCGCACCGGCGCCTATGACCCCGTTCCAGGAGTTCTGGCACTATTTTACCCGCAATAAAGGCGCAGTTATCGGCCTGATCTATATTGTTCTGATGTTTGTTATCGCCATTGGTGCAGGGTTTCTGGCCCCACATGAACCGGCGCAGCAGTTCCGCGATGCGCTACTGCGCCCGCCGGTATGGATGGAGGGTGGTAGCTGGCAATTTATCCTGGGAACCGATGACGTCGGCCGCGATATTTTGACCCGCCTGATGTACGGCGCACGCCTGTCCCTGCTGGTGGGCTGTCTGGTGGTGGCGCTATCGCTGGTGTTTGGTGTGTTCTTCGGTTTGCTCTCCGGGTACATCGGTGGCCTGGTTGACGTGCTGATCATGCGCGTGGTGGATATCATGCTGGCGCTGCCCAGCCTGCTGTTGGCGTTGGTGTTAGTGGCGATCTTCGGCCCGTCCATTGTTAACGCCTCGCTGGCGCTGACGTTTGTTGCCTTGCCGCACTATGTGCGGTTAACGCGCGCGGCGGTATTGGGCGAGGTAAACCGCGACTATGTTACCGCGTCGCGAGTGGCCGGTGCCGGACCCATGCGACAGATGTTTATCAATATCCTTCCCAACTGCCTGGCTCCGCTGATTGTTCAGGCCTCGCTGGGTTTCTCCAATGCCATCCTTGATATGGCTGCGTTAGGCTTTCTGGGCATGGGTGCACAGCCGCCGACACCGGAGTGGGGCACCATGCTCGCCAATGTGTTGCAGTTTGCGCAAAGCGCCTGGTGGATAGTGGCCTTCCCGGGGTTCACTATTCTGCTTACCGTATTAGCCTTTAATTTGATGGGAGACGGGTTGCGTGATGCTCTCGATCCCAAACTCAAGCAGTAACGAGGAAGCAATGGCGTTATTAACCATAGATAAACTTTCGGTACATTTCGGTGATGAAGGGACACCGTTTCGTGCCGTCGACCGCATCAGCTACCAGGTGGAAGAAGGCCAGGTCGTGGGTATTGTCGGTGAATCCGGTTCGGGTAAATCGGTTAGCTCGTTAGCCATCATGGGGTTAATCGATTTTCCCGGCCGTGTCATGGCGGACAATCTGGTGTTTAACGGTCGGAATCTGCAGAAAATCTCCAGCGGTGAACGTCGCCAGCTGATTGGCGCCGATATTGCCATGATTTTTCAGGATCCGATGACCAGCCTGAATCCCTGCTACACCGTTGGTTTCCAAATTATGGAAGCCATCAAGGCGCACCAGGGAGGTAACCGCAAGACCCGCCGCCAGCGGGCGATTGATTTATTGACCCTGGTGGGCATTCCCGCACCGGCATCCCGGCTAGACGTTTATCCGCATCAACTTTCCGGCGGCATGAGCCAACGGGTCATGATTGCCATGGCGATAGCCTGCCGACCCAAGCTGTTGATCGCCGATGAGCCGACCACGGCCTTGGATGTTACGATTCAGGCGCAGATTATCGAGCTACTGCTCGAGCTCCAGCAACGTGAAAATATGGCGCTGGTGCTGATTACCCATGACCTGGCCCTGGTGGCGGAAGCCGCGCATCACATCATTGTTATGTATGCCGGACAAGTGGTTGAGACCGGCAAGGCTACGGAAATTTTCCGTGCGCCGCGCCATCCCTATACTCAAGCGCTGCTGCGCTCGTTGCCGGAGTTCGCCACCGAAAAGGCGCGGCTGGCTTCGTTGCCCGGTATGGTGCCGGGTAAATATGACCGGCCTACCGGTTGCCTGCTTAACCCTCGTTGTCCGTATGCTACCGACCACTGCCGTCAGGTGGAACCGGAGCTGAGGGATTTGCCCGATCGTCAGTCAAAATGTCACTATCCGCTGGATGATGCTGGGAGGCCTACCCGATGAGCGAAGCCATTTACGATCCTAAATCCACTGCCCTGTTACACGCGGTAGATTTGAAAAAATACTATCCGGTCAAAAAAAGCATGTTTGGCAAAGAGACCATGGTCAAGGCTCTGGATGGCATCTCTTTTACACTGGAGCGTGGGAAAACGCTGGCTGTGGTGGGTGAATCCGGCTGCGGCAAATCCACCCTGGGCCGGTTATTGACCATGATTGAGATACCCACCGGTGGTGAATTGCATTATTTGGGGCAGGATTTACTCAAACCGGATGTGACGGCTGAACATCTTCGGCGCCAAAAAATTCAGATAGTGTTCCAAAACCCCTATGGTTCGTTGAATCCGCGCAAAAAGGTGGGGCAGATCCTCGAAGAGCCGTTGCAAATCAACACCTCGTTGAACCGCGATGAGCGACGCGAAAAAGCCTTGGCGATGATGGCAAAAGTGGGGCTGCGTGCCGAGTATTATGATCGCTACCCCCATATGTTTTCCGGTGGGCAACGTCAACGTATTGCCATTGCTCGTGGGTTGATGCTCGATCCGGACGTGGTGATTGCCGATGAGCCGGTATCTGCGCTTGATGTATCGGTTCGTGCCCAGGTGCTTAACCTGATGATGGATTTGCAGCAGGACATGGGACTGTCGTACGTGTTTATTTCCCACGACTTGTCGGTGGTTGAACATATTGCCGATGAAGTGATGGTGATGTATCTGGGACGCTGCGTGGAAAAAGGCAGTAAGGACGCGATATTCAATAATCCACGTCATCCGTATACCCAGGCGTTACTGTCGGCAACCCCCCGCCTGAATCCAGACCTGCGTCGTGAGCGCATCAAACTGACCGGTGAGCTGCCAAGCCCTTTGAGCCCACCGCCAGGATGCGCCTTTAGCACTCGCTGCCGCCGCCGTTTCGATACCTGTACCGAACTGCAGCCGCAGCTTAAACGCTATGGTGACCAACTGGTAGCCTGCTTTGCTGTGGATCAGGATGAGGCGCAAAATATCCGCTAACGCGGTTAGCCTAAAATAACAGCGGCGGGGATATGTCCCCGCCGGCATTGTCTAATGGGGTTACTTCAGCGACCAGAAGGTCAGCAGACGCAGACTGGCAGAGTAATAATCTTCCTTTGGCTGCATATTTTCACTTACCAGCGCACCGTCACCCATAATAGAGTCGCGGATAGCCATGAGTCCCGGCGTCAGCATATAAGGGGCGATGGCGTTGGTTAATACATCAACCCACGCGGGAGTGCTTAGTCGATTAAACTGGCGCCAATAAGCGACATAAGGACCCAATGCCGGGCTATTGCGTTGCGCCCAGTTGATATACAAAGGAATACGCACCGCATCATAACTAAAACGTGCTGGCCAGCGATCAGAAGGTGAAAGCGTCTTGTCGGCCCACAGGGTTACCCAGTCCGTGGGTAAGCGAGGGTTGCCGAAACGCATATTCCCCAGCAGTGTATAACCGTCGAGGGTTAAATCGTTCCAGATCTTAAGATGGCTGTGCTGGTAAAACGCTTGCCAGGCCGGAAAAATGAAATAGGATGGATTGAGCGTAATAAAGCTATTGTGATTAAATCCCGAGACACCTGGCAACAATACGTTATAACCGGCGTAATAAATCACGTTATGCTTGATGATTGCCGCCTGCAGCGCGTTGGATGCGGCGATATAGGACGGCTCATGCCATTTCTGGCCGGCCAGTAACAATGCCCAAGCGATTAGCGTATCGCCGTCGGAGGCATTATTGAGGTCGGATACCGGCGGAGTAGCGGCGGGATCATAACGCCAGGAATACAGCCCGATATCTTTACGATAAAGATGATCATTGGACCACTTTAACAGCGCGTCAAAAGTGGGGCGGTCGTTATAGTTAACGGCCAGCACCATGGAAAACCCCTGTCCTTCGGTATGGCTGACATTGTGGTTAGCGGTATCGATGATTCGGCCATCCGGCTGAAGAAAGTGACTTTTGTAACTTTGCCAGCCGGCGCTTTGCGCCAGTGCACCGTCCATCATCAACGTGAAAACCATCGCGGCCACCACCAGTGCAACATGGCGTGTCAATCTCATAGCGTGGGCGTCCCTATAGACTATTTTGGTAGCTAAACGTCATAGTGCCATCTGCGCTGTCCTGTTGCCAGAGTAACGCAACATGTGGCTGACCCCCTTGAGCCAATAGCCACTGAGCATAGGCGCCTTCGAGCACGGCAGCGAGTCCGGTGAGCCATTGTTCAGCCTGCGCACCGGGCGCAGCCGAGGGCAGGGCGCGGTGAATCAGGATCAAATGTGTCTCACCAGGCTGGAGCGTCACGAATCCCCAATGGAATGTGCACCACAACCGGTTAATCTGATCCTCCAAATCCCCTACGGTTTCGGCTGGATTCAGCGGAAATCGATCGGCCAGTCGGTTGCCCATCAAATTCAAAAACTGCCGTCGGTCTTCATCGCTGGCATTTTCGGCCACACCGGAAATCATGATATCCAGGAGATCTTGCCAACCGGATTGGTACTGTTGGCGACGATAATAATTAAGTTCGGGCGTGGTGTTTGAGATATTCTGCATACTTATTTCTCACCCAGTAAGTATTTAAAATACAGTAGCGCGGTACTCTCGGAGTAACTACCAAAGGTGTCATATCCCAACTGGCCTCCTACCGACATGTTTGGATTGATTTTATACGTGCCGTTGGCATGCACATTGTAACTCACGCCGTTTTCGCTGCGGGAATCGTAATACGCATTTTTGCCATAACCTGATGCCACCAAGGATTCCAACTGAGCTTGTAAGGTTGGATTATTCGGGAAATAAGCGCTTTTGTCTTGTGAATAAGACTGATAACCCGCAGCACCGCCAATGGCGAGGGTCCACTCGTCATAGGTTTGGCTATAATCCACCGGCAGCGAAATGCTGATATAATTTTGTGGGCTGAAATAGCCGCCCTGACCGTAGCTGTAATAACTCAGGTTTTTGTCATAATCCATAAAGGTGACATTAACACCGGTCTTCACCTCGCTATGATCATCGCGGTAGGGGCGCACATAGAAACCGACGGAAGAATTGATACCGGTATTGGCCGGTACATTATCGCCCAGGTAACTATAACCGGCGATGCCGGCGTACAAACCGGCATCCCCGTTGTCATAGGAGTATTGGACACCCCCGCCGTTTTTGGTCACCTGGCCCCATTTATTCCCGGATATTTTGTCCGTGGTGCCGACATAGGAGAGCAAACTGTCGGTTACCGCTCGCCGTTCAGCGGTAAAAATCAGTTTGCTGTAGTGGGTTAAACTGGGCGACCACTGAATCCCGCCCACCAAAGAACTGAGATCCTCCCCCAGCGGGGTCGTACCCACATCCGCTTGATAGCTATTGCCGCTGAGTGACAGATTTAACTCCACCCCGGATGCCGTTTGCGATCCAGGCGAATCGGCGACGTAATCGTCGGCGTTTATCGTGGAGGCCGCGCTGGTAGCCGATTCAGTGGTGGTGGTGGTACTGCTGGAGGTGCCATCGGCGTTGGTGGTGGTGGACGTGGTGGTGGTCGAGGTACTGCTGCCCGCTACCGCGGCGGCGTTGGCAGCGGTGGTGGCGGCTTCCACTAAACGGGCCTGTTGCAATGCGCCGGTACCGAAACGGTTGCTGACTGAGCCGGTGGGTGTGCCGGCATTCAACGAGACCGGGGTGACGCTCAATTTCAAGCGCGTGCTGTCGAACGGCGCGCCGGAAATCGTCAGCGGCGCTTTGATTTCGCTCAGATTGCTCAGACCGCTTTCGCCATCTCGGCTGCGAAACCCAATGTCACCTTGTACCCAGGTGGCGGTTTTATCCCGGACCTGATCGATGAGCTGGTTGATGTTTTTGAGTGTGCGATCCTCGGGCGTCTCAGCGTGGGTTGAGGCGAGCGTCATGCCGGTCAACGGCAGCGGTGTCACACTATCGGAATGCTGCCACGGCAGTACCGTGCCATAGCTGGAGGTGGTGCGTGGCGTGGTGGTGGCGTCAGATTGGTTAATAAAGGGGTTGTCGGCGGTTTGCAATCCGCCAATTAATGGCGCGCCACCGTTGCCGGCAGGACTCAGGCCGATCACCCGGCCTTTGGCGGAGCGCAACAACGCCAGGGCCTGCTGATGATCCCCGGACGCCTCTGCGATGCGGGCTTCCAACACCATGCGATCCACCGAACGGGCGCCACGCATTCCGGCTACCAGCTGTTTGGCACCGGCAATATCGCCTTGGGCCAGCGCCACATTGGCCGCACCTTCTCTGGCGCTTTCATTTTGCGGATCGCGCACCAGCACGTAGTGATATACCCGGGCCGCTTGGTCATTCATCTTGCCGGATTGATATAACCGCGCCATGGCCAGCATTAAATCAATATTCTGCGGGTCGTTTTGCATGGCGACGATCAGCTTGTCGTATGCCGCGCCATACTGACCGCGGCCGCGTAACTCATCCGCCTGGTTAATCACCGAACCCTGACGAATCCGGCTTAGCTCGGCCGGCGTGGTACTGGCCAGAATACGCGGATTATTCAGCCAGGCTTCTGCCTCGGTGGTCAGACCGGCCTGGTTTAACACCGCGACTTGCGCGGCATAGTCTCCCGCGTTGCCGTTAACGCCGGCGCGCATATTATTACGCACTAGTGAGACCGCGGTGGCACTATCGCCCAAGGCCATCAGCGCCTGGGCCAGTTTGCCCACATCCGCTGGCGCGGAGGGTGGCGTTTGCGCCAGGCTGCGTAAGGTGTTTAACGCTGCAGTGTGGTTACCCTGCTGAGTATAGCGTTGCGCATTAGCCAGTTGCTCATTGAAACTGACCCGTGCGGTCAGATCACGCATGGCGCGGGTGCGGCGGTTGTTGGGGATGTAGGATAATAACTGCGAGGCGACGGACCAACGTTGGGTCTCGCTGGCAAACAGGGCGGCGGCGAACAGACTATCCGCTGGCGCGCCGCGTTGACCCGCCGAGGCCATCATCGCCTGTGCCTGGGCGCTGTCGCCCTGTTTTTGCAGAATTCGCGCCATATCCAAACGCACCCAGACATTGGCGGGTTGCTTTGCCAGCGCCTGTTGCAGCACGTTGAGCGCCCGTTGCGGATCGTTGGCCTGCATCGCCTGTTCGGCCTGCCGACGCAATGGATCCACATTCACCGCCGCGACTGCCATCGCGATTTTCGGACGTTTTTCTGCGGGAATGGTGGTCAAAACCTGCTGGGCTTCAGCCTCTTTATTCTCTTGGTGCAGCGTATAGTACAGGCCCAGTTTGGTGTCGGTATTTTGGTCATCGTGGGATAAGGCGGTGCGGTAAGCCTGCTCGGCTCCCGGCAGATCGCCACGTCGGCGCAGGACATCGGCGCGGAACAATTCGGCGGATATCCCCTTACTGCCCCCGGCCTGTGCCAACGGTTCACTCAGGCTTAAGGCGGTGTTCAAATCGCCGGCTGATGCGGCGCTTTTGGCTTTGTTCAGTTGACCGTAAAACTGGGCCTCCTTGGCCAGGGAGGCCCACTGCGTACTATTGGGCCCGCCTTGTTTCATCGCTTGGTCGAGAAAGTTTTCCGCCGTGCTAAAGTCGCCGCTGCGCATGGCAATATAGCCCAACCCCGCCAGCGCGTCGCCATCGTTGGGATTGATAACCAGCGCCGATTCGAATTTCGTGCGCGCGGCACTGAGATCGCCGCTGTTAAGCGCGGTATATCCCTGACCCTTTTCCGCACCGCCAACGCTTTGCTGGAAATGATTCAATACGGCGTCATCGCCGGGATGTCGCTGCATATAAGCATCATAGATGGCTTTATCGCCGGGCTGCGACGCCATCCAAATCAACGCCTGGCGCAAGGCACTATCCGCCGCTTTATTGTTTCTCGCCAAGGGCATCAGCAGCTCAATACCTTCACGCCGGGTGTTTTCGTCATAGGTGAGAATGCGCCCCAATGCCAGTTTGGCGGCGCTGTCGGTCGGTTGCTGATTGAGGCGGTTGCGTAAACCGGCGATAGCCTCCGGGCGCGAGGCCGGGATGCCGGCCAGGGTTTCGTAATACTCCACTGCCAGGCTAACCGGCGGCTGATTGTTTTGAAATAGTGTGCGGTAGCTTTCAATGGCGCGCGCGGTATTGCCCTGCGCCGCCAACTGTCGGGCATTGGCTAATTGGGTTGGTGAAATGCTTTGCATGACACTGGCGCTATTAAGATTCTGCAAGCGCGGGTCGTTGGGCGAAACGTTGACAAAGCGTTGCCGCCATTTCTGAGCTTGGGCTTTTTGTCCGTCGCCTAACGAATATAACGACAACAGATAAAGCGCATCGGCATTGTTCTCATCCACCGCCAGAATTTTCTGCAACGACTCCTCAGCCAGATCGTTATGGGCTTTGTCATGCCAATAGGCGGCTTGCTGCAATAAGGCGTTAATGGCTGGGCTATTATCCGCTGCCTGCGTCATGGCGGAAAATAAACATATGCCCGCTATGCCTGCCACATACAGCGTCTTAAGGTCTTTTTTTATGTGACGTTTCATTTTTCTTACCCATATGGCCCAGTCAGGCATAACTTTCAATGAAAACCGTTATTTATTCTTACTATTGGCCAAGCGTTTGGCGGCATGCCGTGCCAGCAGGACATAAGCGCTGGCGCCGATCAGCATGGCAATGGCCAGAGCGCAGAGAGACAATAAGATGATATGTTGATTGGCATACCAAATAATCATCATGTACCACGGCATTTCCCCGCGCGGAAACTGCGTGCCGGCGCTAAAACTTCTCACACCGTTTTCATCATTAATCAACGAGATATCGCCACGCACGCCCGCATTTACCGTTGGCTGCTGCAAATCGCTGCCAAGGCGTGACAGTTGTTCACTATCGGTTGCTGTGACCATCACTACCACACGATTATTGTCCCAAGGCGACGCAAAACTCAGAAAGCCGCGCCAGGCATTGGTGGATGACAAATACCGGTCTGCTTCGATGCCTTGTCGGAAAAACTCGCCCGAAAAATAGCCTTTAAGCCTATTGGTCAGAGACTCTTCTTTTATCGTCAGCAAGCCATCGCGCATTTCAAACGGCGACCTGGGCAATAGCGCCTGCACGAGTTTATTTTGTTTGAGAGATGCAAATACCAGAATATCTTTATCCGCTAACTGCGCCATATCATCATCCTGCAGGCCGATGCGAACCTGCGCATGGGTCAGCGGGATACCGGTGGCATTGCCTGCGCGAGCCGCCATGGCCAGCAGCGTAGCGATTTCAGCTGCTTGGGGTTTGGCGGGGAGTAGCATCTCGGTTTGTGAAAAGTCCGCCAGACGGCTAAAAGGAAATGACGCACCGATGTAATAAGATAAATTTGGCAGCAAGGTAAAATGATGGGTATTGCTCAGGTCGATAGTGGAGTCAGGATCAATGCGACTTTTGATATTGTTACTGGTCAACAGACTGCAAGGGGCATTCGCTTTCGGTTTGAGCGAGAAGTAAAACTCCATTTGATTATCGCCATAAATCAAATAAGGCGCCAACTGCAGCGTGAAGCGCTCCTGACGGGTATCGCCACCGAACTTGCGCCAGGCGGACTCCACCAGACCATGCTTGTTAACGGGCAGGTTGCGCAAAAACGTGCCGTTAAGCGTAACACTCAACTGCGACCGATCTTCATCGATCCAGCTTTCAGTAGGGAAACGGTAACCGATCGACACTGGAATAAACCGACCGTCCCACATAAATAAATCCGGCGCGGCGCGAAAACCAATGCGAATACTGTCATGGTAGAGACCGTTGACGGTCAGCGCATTAGTGTTTTGCGCCAGATCTTTTAGGTATACCGGTTTGGTGGTGTTGATCCAGCGTGGCGCATCATAAGGTTGACGCAGCGGGATCGCCTGGTTTTGTACCTCTACCACATCCTGTTTAGCCGGCAACGGTGATGAAATCAGCCGATAAGTGGCCTGACGCAGCTCAGTATCGTTGCGTCCGATCACCAGCAGCAATTTGAAAACCGGATTGAGCGGATTATCGATTATCGCCAGCGTCGGGCCGGATACATTAGGCAAGATAATGCCGGCGATTTTTTCACCGGGCGCGCCAAATACAATACCATTTTGTGCCGGGATATCATCCAGATGCACCGGAAAATCGACGTTACGGTAGTTCGAACGAATACCAAAATAGGACGCGAGCATACTGGCGGCCTGGACGGCATCTGATTTGACGTTTTGACCAAAGATAAACGCCACCGACGAACTCTTCATGGATAATGGATCGTAAAATGGCCGGGGGAAGCGGCTTAAATCGCGGCCGGTATCCAGGATCTGGCTACTGAGTTGCAAACGGCTGGTGGGCAGAACGGTGACCCAATATTTGTCGGTAGAATCCGGTTCGCACTGTAGGGTATTTTCATCATTGACACTAAAACTCAGATTGTTATTACTGACGATCATCGCCGCCGGAATATCCAATTGATAGACATTATTGGTCGCGTTGGCCTGGTTTAAGGCCACACTGCCTAAGTCTTGGCCGTTGAGCATCAACTGCAGGTTAGTATCCCTGGCGGCCAGCGCGGGAGAGACTTTCAGCGCCAGGTATAAACGTGCGCTGACAACCACCTGATCAAGCGGCAGGGAGAATGCAATCCCCGATTGCAACTGGCCGCCACCGAGCGTAAGGCCGTTTGGCTGGCCCATATTGGTGACGCTGATGCTGTCGTCGCTGAGGGTATTGACTAACGCCAACGGGTTATCACCCGTCGGATCCGCTGTTGGGGTGGTCGGCGGCGCGAATTGAACCACCGGCGGCGGGAAGTCCATAGGCAAACCGTTGGCCTGCAGCGTAGATCCGCCCGCTTGATTGGCGACGGTCTTGTCCTGCGCGCTGGAATTCGCCGTTGGCAATGCCACACCATCCTGCGAGGACAACGCCGATGCAGGTATATGATCAGCCGGGGTGTCCGCAGCGGCATACGCCGTTGAACTCATGCTACCGATGACGGCAAACAAGATGAAACAGTCGACTATTTTCCTGATCAGAAGTGGCATTCGGTTGATTCCGTGTGATCTTAGAGAACGTCGCCAGAGGCATGGGACTTGGCATGCTTTCTTTTCTGGCCGCGTTCTTTCCAGGTATTGTAAAAAAATTCGAATACGCACCGGACTATAGTGGCGAAAGAGTGCAGTGGCCGATCTTTCGGATGAGGTGGCACTATCCAGGCATCTGCCCGGGCAAGCACCACCCGCACCAGTTCACGGCGTTTTTCCAACGACATCTCTTCAAACATCAAACGGATAACGTTGGCATCGGCCTCGATCATACTGACCGGGATACAGACCGCACCGGATTGCAGGCGTAACTCAACTTCTTCTATTTTATCATGTAGATAGTGATCATCGGGTGTTACCAGCTTCAGTCCACCCATCGACAGATCGAGGGTTTCGGTTCGGGCAGAAATACCGCTGGAAAAATAGATGATTGCGGGGATTTTCACGTCGATGCGAATGGTTTTACGCACCTGACGCGTCTCTTTTGCCACGGCAATCGCCGCCAGCAGAATGATGACGCTGAGCGATGCCCA
Source organism: Acerihabitans sp. TG2 (assembly GCF_035013185.1). Classification (NCBI taxonomy): domain Bacteria; kingdom Pseudomonadati; phylum Pseudomonadota; class Gammaproteobacteria; order Enterobacterales; family Pectobacteriaceae; genus Acerihabitans; species Acerihabitans sp. TG2. The sequence continues at coordinate 103,355 of NZ_JAYGJO010000004.1, read as the reverse complement.
CACCACGTTGAGCAAGATAACCCGCGGATCGACGTTAAAATAGTCATTCATCACCGCCCGCACGATCCCGGTGGCAATACCGATCATCAATAATACCGCCACGATCACATGGGGTTTAACAATATGAAAATCGAAGAAACCCACATCCAGTAGACCGCCTTTATCCGTGACGTTAAATTTGCCGTGTTTGGGCGAAATCAGGGTGAGCATGGTGGGGATAACCAAATGGAATGCCATCACTGTTTCGTAGATTTCTCCCCAGAAGGTATAACGAAATCGCCCGTTCATCCGGGAGTTGATATAAATGGCTAAAAACAGGTGCGGCAGTACATATGCAAAGATGGTGCTGGCCGACGAGGCAATAATGTTTTGGTTAAACAGTAAATAAGCCAACGGCGCGGTAAGGAACGCCACACGAGGCAAACCATACTGGAAATGCAGCATCGCATTGAGGTAGCACAACCGCTGTTGCCACTTCAGACCCCTGCCAAACAACGGGTTATCCATGCGAAATATCTGGGTCATACCACGCGCCCAGCGGGTACGTTGAATAACATGCAGCCCCAGGCGTTCGGTGGCCAGACCGGCCGCCAGTGGAATGGATAAAAAAGCGGAGTTCCAGCCGCGACGCTGCAATTTCAAGGCCGTATGGGCATCTTCGGTGACGGTTTCCACCGCGAAACCCTCAATCTCATCGAGCGCGCTGCGGCGAATTACCGCACATGAACCGCAAAAGAACGTGGCATTCCAATTATCATTGCCCTGCTGTACCGGGCCATAGAACAGCGCACCTTCATTAGGGATGTCGCGTGCTGCCGACAGATTGCGTTCAAACGGGTCCGGAGAATAAAAATGGTGGGGTGTTTGAATCAGTGCCAATCGATCGTCGATTAAGAAGCTGCCAACGGTCGCCTGGAGAAAACCCCGGGTTGCGACGTGGTCGCAATCAAAAACGCAGATATACTCGCCTTTGGTTACGGTCATGGCATGGTTAAGGTTACCGGCTTTGGCATGATTATTATCGTTACGAGTAATATAGCCGACCCCGGCAGCGGCGGCGAAAACGGCAAATTCACTGCGTTTGCCATCGTCGAGGACATAGATCCTCATCTTGTCGCGCGGGTAATCGATACACTGCGCTGCCAGGACTGTATCGCGCACCACGTCCAGATTTTCGTTGTAAGTGGGCACATAAACATCTACCGTCGGCCAGGTCGATGGGTCATCAGGCATTGGCTCAATGTTACGTTTTAACGGCCACGTGGTTTGCAAATAACCTAATACCAGAATAGTCCAGGCATAGAGTTCGGCAATAAATAAGCCAATTCCCAATACTGCTTCAATTACTGAATTAAAATGTAGCGTTTCGGTGGCGCGCCAATATATGTAGCGGGTTGACATCAAAAAAGACATCACCACCATAATTACACTGATTAAATGGCTTTTACTGATACCGAGCAGCAATATTAACCCAATGCTGAACAGCCCAAAAATGTATTGTTTATCGCTATCCATCGGAGTGATAACGATCACCATGGCGACCGGCAATAATAATAGAAGCAAAAAAGAAAAGAGTAATTTATTCATGCCTGGCCCCGAACATTTTATTGAACGCCATGATGAGGTGCAGAGTAGATTTCTCCGTCACCTACTGTGATCCCGATGATGGCACTTACTTTTTTACTGATAAGCTCAATATCAAACGCGGCGGCAGAGACTGGACTAAACTCAATGATCGAACGTTGCGAGGCGTTGGCTTCCGGTACACACTCGTCGCGATGGATAGTGCCTAATAACCTATCCCCCAAACGCTGCTCAAAGAATTGTGATACGTCGCGGCTGAGATTTCTACGCATATCGTTTTGGTTAACAACATAATATTCCCCTAGTTTGTCGTTCATTGCTGAACCGAGAAATTTATGATTTTCCATTTGCGGCAGTAAGGAGAGCGATGCGGTATCTGCCAGCATCACCGTAATGTGCATATCAGCGATCGGCTTGATGGCTTTCAGTGCGGGTGCCGGGCCGGGGGGAAAATCTGCAATAATCACCAGACCCGGATAATTCAATACGGTGTTCAGGCCACGTTGCAGAAAATGTGCATCGTGGCTGAGGGCATATTCAAACGCCAGACGCTGTTGTTCTTCAACCTCGCCATAAGGTAGGACAAATAAATTGGCATCTGCCTTCAGGATAAATTGGCTCCAGTCCACTGCAGTGGTGGCCTCAGCCACATATCCCCGGGAATCGGAAATGGGTACACCGAAATGCAATCGCAGGGCATTTTGCACATCAAAATCAATAACCAGCACTTTGCTGCCGCTGCGAGCCAAAGCATAAGCCAAATTAGCGCTAACGGTGGTTTTACCCACACCACCCTTCGGTGAACAGACACAAACTAACGGCATAAAGCAATATTCTCTAAAAGAAGGGCAAGGGACATATCCCGCGTCGGCGTTATCCCTGCCGGCAAATGAGATTTCCGATTAAATAACGTCGTAAAGCGTTTGGTATCTCCCGATCGGGCAGGTGATGAGGTCCGGGGCGGTAAGCCGGATGGCGAGCGCAACGGGGTCTGCGCCACCACGGGGGGGGCTGGGGTGAAATCCTGGCGACTCGCGGTTTCGAATAGCGCATTCACCTGACTTTTGAACTCCGGTGCCGCCGTTGGCCGCTCGATGGCTTGATTCCCCAACATAGGATGTAACGTGTTGCTCGGGCCGGAAACCGAGAAATTCCCAACATTCGCGCCAGAACCAGCCGCGTCGACCGCCGGCGGCATAACCTTGCTCAGTGCGCTCAACAACGGTGAGGTGAGCGGTTGTTCACGTGTCGGGGCAATTGATTCGCCAATCGCGTTGAGCAGACCTGGATCTTGGTGAGCTCGGAACGGTGGTTGCACTGGCTCGGCCTGAGCGAAGGATGAAGCACTAAACTCTTGATGTGAAACCGGCGTCGGCGTGGGTTGAGTGGAACGGCCATGATCCAAAGGATGAAATGGCTCATCGGCGGTGGCAACTTGCTTAATGATGGCCCAATTGTTGGCTGTATTATTTGGATGGTTTTCAACGATTTCTTTATAATCAATGCCTTCCAAATTTAGCTTTTCTTTAAATCGCTTAATATCGTCATAATTATTCATTCTCAACCTCACGCGAAAAAGAGACCTGTCGTACCATTAGACATCACTGTCCTGCAAAGTACCGGCACTCATCGCGAGTCTTTGTCTTGATTTTGGCTCAGCAAAGATAAATGAGGTCACCTATATAAATTAATACAAGTTTCATTTTTTTACAAAGTTAAATCATCAGAAATAGAGTGTTGCGTGCCGCGAATAATGTGTTCTATGTGTGGACGATGGGTAAAATAAACGTAACCATATAAAAATCAGCCACCTTTTAGATAGGGTTCAAAATCCATGAAGAATATCATTTTGTTATGATAAAAGTGCGTATCTATGCGGAACGACTGCAATAGCAATCTACATCAATCCACTTACATAGATAGGTATATTGACATCGCCAGCAGATTTTGATCTACACCGTCATTTTCAGATTATCAGGGATAATATGACGCTTATTCGCTCGGACCAGCCAACTGAAACAATGCCATATTCACATGACTGCTGGTACAACGCAAATTCCTCTGGGGAGTAAGCTAGCCTTTGTCTGTATTTTACCCAGACCAGGACGGGGTTGCCAGCGCGCATAGCCGATGAGGGCCGGTAAATAAAACCGGGTCCAGGGTAGGCAATCGCCGATTTTCTACACTATCGGAAAAATAAGCAATAAACCTAACTATTCCATACATAACTAGAGGCTGCTAATGGGCACGTTAGAAAGCAAATTCACATTGCGGCGCCGTTCCTGATGGCTATTTAACTATGGTTAACCCTTTATTTGACTATAGTATCATGTTGAATAACTGTGGCGATTATTTTCAGAATTTACTGAGTAAAATGTCGGTGTTATTTTGTTCTAATGGGTAAGTTATGAGCATGTTTTACTCTTCTTTCTTACCCCGGTTAAGGATCCACCGATGCAAAACTGTTCCCAAGGTCACTTATAAAATGTCATTGACTCAATCTGGCTGCGGCTTAACCATCGAAACAACGTTTACTCGATATACCTAGGTACTATCCAAATTGCCTGTTTTAAGGAACCAAAGCCAGTGTGAGATAGTATACATTAGTAGGTATAATCCTGCCGGACAGCCCGGCGGTGGGCCGCGATAGCAAACATGAGCGCATTGGAGAACATCTTGCGGATCAGACGATCATTAACGATTAAACAGATGGCGACCGTGTCGGGAGTGACGCTGGTCACAATTTGCATTTTTATCGTCATCCAGTTGTTCCATTTTGTGCAGCAACGTCGTGAGGATTATGCCCAACAGTTGCACAGTATCGCGTTGTCGGTGCAGTTACCATTATCTAATGCGGTGCTTAAAGGCGATGTGCCGCAGGCCGAGCGAATCCTGAATACGCTTAAGTCGGTAGGCATTTTGAGTCGGGCGGATGTTGTGCTAAGCAACAATGTTGAAGTACTGCACGCAGATTTTCCTCCTGAACGGCCGGTGCCGCGGCTAATCCAACGGCTATTCAGACTGCCGGTGGAGATCACACTACCGCTCTACGCGTTGCCAAAGTCGTCGCATCCCCGACCGTTGGCCTCATTGGAGTTGCGCATCGACCCCTACCGGTTGTATCAATTTATCGTCAGTGCCTTTTCCACCATGATGTCCATCTACATGCTATTGGCGCTGATCTTGACGGTGGCGATAACCTGGAGCATTAATCGTCTGATGGTGCATCCATTACGTGAAATCGCTCGCGAGTTGGAATTACTCTCGCCGCGAGATACCCCAAAGCACCAACTCTCATTGCCCAATATGCATCGTGACGATGAGTTGGGGGTTTTAGTCCGCAGTTATAATCGTAACCAACACATTTTGGGTGACATGTTCGAGGATATTAACCGTTTGTTGGCAGGTCGTGCCGAAACCGCGTTACCTAATAAAAATCTGTTTACTGCCATTCTGGATTCACAAATGGTCTTGCAACCTAAACAGATACCGTTTTGCCTTCTGGTGATTGAGATAGGAACGCTGCATGAAGCCACAGGTGTCCTGACGGAGGCGCAGCGGGGCGTGTTGTTAATGTCGCTAACCCGCCAGCTCATGCGGCATATGAGCGACACCTGTTTTCTCGGCCAGCTTAACCATAACGAATTTGCGGTGTTTGATACCCGCTGCCATAACGACTTTGAGGGGTTGCAGTTGGCACAAAGGCTGATGAAAAGTATTAATTCCCCTTTGACCATCGGCAGTCTGTCGCTACGTCCCGTTGCCAGTATCGGCATTGCCCTCAAACAACGACATGATGAATCCGCGCATCAACTTTTGCGACGCGCCACGTCGGCAATGATGTCCGCTCATGATAATGGTAAAAACCAAATTCTGTTTTTCGAGCCTAAACTAACCAAAATGGCCCATCGACGATTAACGCTGGAAAGCACCATCCTCGAGGGTATCGAGCGAGGGCGTTGCGCGCTGTTTTTCCAACCACAAGTGGATATCCGCAACCGGCAGTTGATTGGCGCGGAGGTGTTGTTGCGCTGGCGGCAAGATGACGGCAACTATTCACTGCCGTCGGATTTTATCAGCGGGGCGGAAGATACGGGTGCCATGGTGCCTTTGGGAAACTGGGTACTGGACGAGGCTTGCCGGGTATTGGCGCAATGGCAACAGCAGGGTGTTCATATTCCCTTGTCGGTCAATATTTCCGCCAAGCAGTTGCAGCAATCAAACCTGGTGGTGCTGCTTGACACGCTGTTAAAGCGCTACAATATCAATGCGTCTCAGTTGGTTTTGGAAATAACCGAAACCGCGCAGATCAGTGAATTTGATTACTCCCTTAACCAACTGCGCCAGTTGCATGATTTAGGCGTATTAATTGCTTTGGATGATTTTGGTATGGGGTATGCCAGCCTGTATTATCTAGACCGACTGCGCAGCCTGCCTATCGACCTGCTGAAAATTGACCGAAGTTTTATTGAGGGCATACCGGATGACACGGTTATGCTGCGTATCGTCAGCGCTATCGCCGAGGTGTTGGCTTTGCCGGTAATTGCGGAGGGGGTTGAAACCGATGCGCAGTTGCAATGCCTGCTGGAAAATAACATAAGCTGGGGACAAGGTTATTTATTTGCCGAACCTTTGCCGCAGGGAGATTTTGAACAGCGTTTTTTGCATTTCGCCACCGTCTAGTTTCACCCTCGGGCCAAAAAACGCCCGAGAAATTACTTTACTTTCGTAACCCCCAACTGAAGCGTTTCAATTCTTACTTTTCTTTTCTGCTTACCGACATCGCTCCCGCGCTAGTGTAAACGTATGTATGCATAATTTAATGATTAACAAATCATTAATATTTATATCACTTTATCTACGTAATAACTCATTTTCAGCTAACAATAAGGTTGGTGGTATGAAATTCAACCCATTTAAAAGCCTCTATCTGCAAGTACTGGTTGCCATTGCGGCGGGTATCATGTTGGGTCATTTTTATCCGGAGCTAGGGGCGCAGATGAAGCCACTGGGGGATGGTTTTGTTAAATTAATCAAGATGATTATCGCCCCGGTCATTTTCTGTACCGTGGTCACCGGTATTGCGGGCATGGAAAGTTTGAAAGAAGTGGGTCGTACCGGGGCGGTGGCATTGCTCTATTTTGAGGTTGTCAGCACAATAGCGTTGATAATTGGCTTGATCATCGTCAATGTCGTGCAACCCGGCGCGGGCATGAATATCGATCCAGCCACGTTGGATGCCAATGCAGTGGCGATGTACGCCCATCAAGCCGAGCAACACGGGCTGATTGCCTTCCTGCTGGATATTATCCCCGGCAGTGTGATCGGCGCCTTCGCCAGCGGCAATATCCTGCAGGTTTTGCTGTTTGCCGTGCTGTTTGGTTTTGCCTTGCATCGTCTCGGTAGCAAGGGACAATTTATTTTCAATGTGATCGACAGTTTCGCCAAGGTTATCTTCGGTATTATCAATATGATCATGCGTTTGGCACCGATTGGTGCTTTTGGTGCCATGGCGTTTACGATTGGTAAATACGGTTTGGGTTCGTTGGTGCAATTGGGGCAACTGATTGCGTGTTTCTATCTTACCTGTGTTGTGTTTGTGGTGGTCGTGCTTGGCACCATCGCCCGGATCACCGGTTTTAACATTTTTTCGTTCATCAATTACATTAAAGAAGAGTTACTGATTGTGCTTGGCACCTCCTCCTCCGAGTCGGCATTGCCACGCATGCTGGATAAAATGGAACGCGTCGGATGTGAAAAATCCGTAGTGGGACTGGTGATCCCCACCGGCTACTCCTTTAATCTCGACGGTACCTCTATTTACCTGACGATGGCAGCGGTATTTATCGCCCAGGCCACCAATAGCCATATGGATATTATTCATCAGGTTACCCTGCTGGTGGTGTTGCTGCTATCGTCCAAAGGCGCGGCTGGCGTCACCGGCAGTGGTTTTATCGTGTTGGCGGCGACCCTTTCGGCGGTCGGCCATTTACCGGTGGCTGGTTTGGCGTTAATCCTTGGCATCGATCGGTTTATGTCCGAAGCTCGTGCGTTGACCAATCTGGTCGGTAACGGCGTGGCGACCATTGTTGTCGCAAAATGGTGTGATCAGTTGGACGAAACGCAAATGAACCAGGTGTTAAAGGCCAATAAAAAGATCCCCCGTCCCTCCTAATCTCTTGCTGCTTTTTTGACCCCTACTGTCGGCCTAGTCATCGTGCTATGGCCGGCAAATGCTTATTTTCCCCATTTTGTCGCGTTTTTTAACGCCACAGTACTATTTTCTCTCGTGCGGTGACATCCGCAACGGTCTGCGGTCTAACAACATGGTACACTTTGCGACACATTTTTTTCCGACAAAAAAAGGACGAATCGATGGAACGCACGGTAAACCGTCTGGATAAGATTCACCTATTTTAATGGGCAGTTATTGAGCAGGGGTTCACATGCAGGGCACCGGAATTCGTCTTTTTATGAGTGGAGTGTTACTGGCGACGGTGGGTGGCAATGTTCAGGCTGAAGCATTACAACCCGATCCCGCCTGGCAACAGGGTAAACTCAATAATGGCTTCTCCTGGCAAGTATTGACAACACCGCAACGGCCCAATGACCGTATCGAATTACGCTTGATGGTGAATACCGGCTCGCTGGCAGAAAACCAACAGCAGACGGGATATGCGCGTTTGCTGCCGCGCCTGGCGTTGACGCATAGTGAAACATTTTCCGCCGCGCAGCTTAAGTCGTTCTGGCAGCAAGCAGGGGAGCAAGCAGAAAATAATGTACACCCTCAGGCACCCGCGGTGGTCACTTATGATTACACGCTTTATAGCTTGAGCTTGCCCAATGGTCGCCCTGACGTGTTAAAAGACGCGCTTAAGTGGTTGATGAACACCGGCGGACATCTCACCATCAACTCCTCGGCGCTGCACACCGCGTTGCAGGGGGCGGACCCGGTAGCCACCGTGCCGATTGATCCACGCGGCGCGTGGTGGCATTATCGGCTGAAAGGTTCGGTGTTATTGTCCCATGATCCAAGTCAGCAGGCTCGTACACCGATCAATGTCCAGCAATTGCAGCAATTCTATCAGCATTGGTACACCCCGGACGCGATGACGCTGTATGTGGTGGGCAATGTGGATAGTCGCGCGCTTAATGAACAGATTGTCAAAACCTTCTCCTCCCTTAAGGGCCGGCGCGAGACGCCATCCACCCTGCCGACCTTATCGCCACTGGTGGCACAACCGGTCAGCCTGATAGGTGAAGGTGTCAAGGAAGACAGTCTGAAATTGGTGTGGGATACGCCTTGGCAGCCGATTCACGATTCTCGTGCCTTAAACCGTTACTGGCGTAGCGATTTGGCGCGTGAGGCGCTGTTCTTGCATATTCAACAGGCGATGAATCACAACAACCTCAAACCCACTAACCTGCGTTTTGATTGTAATGTGCATTACCAACGCGCCCAATGTGCGTTGCATATTGATACGTCGGCAGAAAATTTAACCCCGGCCATGACCTTTGTTTCACACGAGTTGGCGAATCTGCGCAACAACGGGTTAAGCCAATCGGAATTCGATGCGCTGATGACGCGCAAGACGGCTGAGCTGGGCACATTGTTTGCCACTTATGCCCGCATGGATACCGATGTATTGATGCGTCAGCGCCTGCGATCACAGCAAAACGACGTGGTGGATATCGCCCCGGAACAGTATCAAAAACTGCGTAATGAGTTCCTGACCAAGCTGACGCTGGAGATGCTTAATCAGGAGCTGCGCGCCCGGCTATCGCAAAACGCTACGCTGGTGCTGATGCAGCCCAAAGGTGAACCGGAAATCAATATGAAGGCGTTGCAGGAGACCTACGAGCATATTATTGCACCTGGACCGCAGCCGTCTTCTGTGGATGAAAGTAAACCGGACGTCACGGATATTCCTCCCCAATCTTGAGGCTGATGAGCCCGTCGTGTGAAGCATTATGCGACGGGCTGGTTATCTCTGCGATCAGGTAGGCCATGGTGTGTCCCGCCATTGCGCGGATGCACCGCTGGCGGACATCTACCGGACACCGCCTGATGTCCGGTACCTACGCAATCAGCTCGGCATCGCCTCGCGCGGAATGATGGCACCACGGTATTGAATGACGGTGCTGGCGGTCAGGTGGCCGGAGCGGGCTGCCGCTGCTGCGTCGCCACCAGTGAGGCGAATAGCGAGGTAACCGGCGCTGAATGAGTCTCCTGCTGCGGTGGTATCCACCACTTTTTCCTTCGGCAACGTGATCGCCGGCACCTCTATACGTTCGCCTGGCGCCGAGCTCACCAAGCATGAGTCGGCACCGCGCTTAATGACGATTTCCTGCACACCCCAGTCACGGGTACGTTCAATCACCTCATCTACCGGGCATTTGCCCCACAGCAGATCTTCATCGTCCAGGGTCAGAAATGCGATATCGGTATGTGACAAAATATCTCGGTAGGCTGAGCGCGCCTCTTCGTGGTCTTCCCATAGGCGCGGGCGATAATTGTTATCAAAGATAACTTTGCCGCCGTTGTCCCGGCACTCTTCTAATAGCGTTAGCAGGCGCTTACGGCTTTCGGTATTGAGGATGGCGATGCTAATACCGCTTAAATAGATATAGTCAAAACTAGCCAATTGTTGGCAAATGAGTTCAGTCTGCGCGCTTTCTAGCCAATAACGGGCAGCCGCGTCGTTGCGCCAATAATAGAATGTCCGTTCGCCGGTTTCATCAGTCTCGATATAGTATAAACCGGGCAAACGATCCTCCATCTGCTGGATCAAATCGGTGTTAACGCCCTCGCTTTCCCATGCCGTCATCATATCCTGGCTAAAATTGTCGATGCCTAGCGCGGTGACATAATGTACTTTCAGGACGTCGGAGTTGACCAGCCGCGCAATATAAACCGAGGTGTTCAGTGTGTCGCCACCGAAACCGCGTTTAACGTCATCGCCTTTTTGGGACAGTTCGATCATGCACTCGCCGATCACGGCAATATTTTTAGTTGTCATTAACAGCTGGCCTGTATGAGTGGGATAAAAAGAAAAGTATACCTACAATCTGTAAACTTGCAGGTATGTTGGCGGTACTCACCTGCAAGAATGGATCATCGTCTAGTCTCAACAGAATGTGGGTTTCAGTCAATAGCCACTGAAACGTTGTTTTATTTTTTATTTGCTAACGCGATATATTGAGCGAGCTACCCACCATCGACCCTACCCGGTTTAATGACTAACGCTATAGGAAATAAACGTTTTTTCCACATGTAGGTCACTACCCGCCGTCAGGCCAGCGATCCTCAACTATGATTAATGGGTTGAGACCATTAAAGAGGAAGAGTATCACCATGACCCGGACCAAAAAGACGATCTTGGGCGGCGTTGTTTTTCTGTTAGTGATTGTGGTTGCCAGCGTGATATTTATAGCCACCTTCGATTTTAATCGCCTGAAACCTCGGATCAATGCGACAGTCTCCGAGGCGTTGCATCGCCCCTTTGCCATCAATGGTGATCTTGGTGTGCAATGGGCGCGCCAGCAGGGTCAGGTGGGTTGGCGTGGATGGATCCCTTGGCCGCATCTGCATGCCGAGGATGTAGTGTTGGGCAATCCCGCCGAGATCCCCGGGGATTACACCGCCCGGTTGAGCCGGGTGGAGGCGAGTATTTCACCCTTAGCGCTACTGCATAAAGAGGTCTACCTGCCGCGGATTACCTTGGTGGGACCGGATGCTGAGCTAAAGCGACTGGTCAACGGCAAAAATAACTGGACCTTCAACCTGGTCAATAGCGATGCATCGCAGCAGAACGGCCCTCCCTCCGCCTGGTCTTTCGAGGTGGATGATATCGTTTTTGATCAAGCTAAAATGGTGTTTTCAGATCCCTTGACCCAGGCAGATATTCATATCACGCTAAATCCATTGGGTAAACCGGTCCCTTTTGCCGAGTTGGCCGGCGAGACTGACACCGATAAAGAGGCGGACGTTGCCGATTATATTTTCGGCTGGGAAGTCAGCGGCAAGTATAATAATCAACCCTTGAGCGGCGAAGGTAAAATGGGCGGTATGCTAGCCTTGCGCAGTGCCAATACCCCTTTCCCAGTGCAGGCGGATGTTCGCTCCGGTGAGACGCGTGTCGTGCTGCGGGGGACCGTTTTGGATCTGCTGAACTTGGGCGGCCTTGATTTACGCCTGAAACTGTCGGGCGACAACCTAGGCGATCTGCACCGGCTGACCGGGGTCGTGTTGCCGGACTCGCCGCCCTATACCACTGATGGCCACCTTATCGCCCGTTTCCAAGGCAAAGCGGGCGGCCGGTATCGCTATGAAAACTTCAATGGGAAAATCGGTTCCAGCGATATACACGGCAGCTTGACCTTTTTGCAAGGCAAGTCTCGACCGTTGCTAACCGGCGATGTGCTATCTAATAGCCTGCGCTTTGCCGATCTCGGGCCGCTAATCGGTTTCGATTCAGGTACTCAAACCGGTAAACAAAAAGCCAAAATCCAGTCGGTACAACCGGCGGATAAAGTGCTGCCCTACGAAAAGTTTGATACGACCAAATGGGCAACCATGGATGCGGATGTAAAATTCACCGGCAAACGGATCGAGCATGGTAAGAATCTACCGCTTAGCGATGTCTATACCCACCTTAAGCTCAATGATGGTGTACTGCGACTTGACCCTCTACGGTTTGGCATGGCGCGTGGCAATCTCAACGCTTCTATTCGCTTGGATGGGAACCAGACCCCCCTGCGCGGCCGTGCGGATGTGCACGCGCGGAGATTGCAGCTTAAGGCATTGTTTCCCGACGTCGAGGCTATGCGCAGCAGCATGGGGCAGTTGAATGGTGATGCACAGTTTACTGGAACGGGTAATTCTGTGGCCGCACTACTGGGCAGTAGTAATGGTCAGGTGCGGATCTTGATGAATGACGGCATGATCAGCCGCAATCTGATGGAGATTGCGGGTCTGAATGTAGGGAATTATGTGGTTGGTAAATTGTTTGGCGACGATCCGGTGAAGATCAACTGCGCGGCGGCAGATCTAGGTATACGCCATGGGTTGGCAACGCCGCGGCTGTTTATTTTTGATACCGAAAATGCGGTGATTAAAATTGACGGTACGGCTAATTTTGCCAACGAACGGCTCGATCTGTCCATTAACCCCAATAGTAAAGGCGTTCGCATCGTCACGCTACGCTCGCCATTATACGTGCGCGGTACCTTTAAACATCCTGACGCCGGGGTTAAATCGGGGCCATTGATAGCCCGCGGTGCGGCGGCGTTGGTCCTGGGGGCGGTACTGACGCCGGCGGCGGCCTTGCTGGCGCTGATCGCACCGAGCGGTGAGGAAAATCAGTGTGCGCCAATCCTGCGCGAAATGCATAACGCTAAATAAGCCTTCCCTACCGCGACTGGCGCGTTCGGGGTGGGTTCAGTCCAGAATAGTGCAGTTATGATCTTGGATTTCTTCGGCAGAGGCCATGTTGAGGCGCAGCAGATCACGCTTGACCGCCAGTAGCACATAGGTTCCGTGGGTGAGTTGCGCCATCGCCAGACCATAATCTCCCATGTCGCCTGCCGCCGCCGGCACTTCCCGTGCCAGCATCAGGAAGGGACTCTGTGCCGCCAGTTCAGCGGCGCTGACACGTTTAGCCAGATAAGTATGCCCGACTAAGGCGGTGGGCAGTGCGTGCCAGTGGACGCCGATGGCGCTGGCTTCGCGGTCCAGTTGCTGGCGTACGTCGGGGCGCAGACAGGAAATATGAATATGCAGTTGATTTTGCGTCCGTCCCGCGGGGGAATTAATCGCCAGTGCGATCGCGCTATCCGGGATCGGCGCGTCGTGTTTTTCAACCAGATAATGCCGAGCTTGCCAAGCGTCATTAAAGAAGTTGGCCGTGTTGTCCGCGAGCAGGCGCGGACTTTCAATGCCGGTTATTTTCTCCACCGGCATCAACAGATATTGTAGTGGCCCAATGAGATCTTTTAATACCACATAACCCGCCGCTAAATTGACCTCACGGCACGGTGCCGCCTGCCCATTGTGCTCTTGGTTTGGTACACACTTCTGGTTGACGATATGCCAGAGTGCGTCGGGATTGCCCGGTGATTGGCGATAATGGTAAATGCCAATGGTGATAACCGCCACCAGGAGGCAAATGCCAAACCAAATGGCGTACCGACGTTGCGACTTAAGCATTAATGATCTCCGGATGGCATAAAAAACGGGCGACCCCCAGTGAGCCGGGCCCGCGTTTATTTAGCCGGCCCGGCTCCAGCAGTGTATGCCAATCGGGTTGCGGCCATATTACAATGATTGATGCTGCGTTTCATGGGTAGCCAATAGGGCCAGTAACGTCAGTGTCGCCATGGACGCCAAATAAACCCCGACATAAAACAAACCGTAATGAACGGTCAACCAGGCCGAAATATATGGCGCCACGGACGCACCGATAATTGAGGCGACATTGTAGGAAAATGACGCACCGGTATAACGCACCTCGGTTGGGAACAGCTCGGGTAGCAGCGCGCCCATTGGCCCGAAGGTCAACCCCATCACAATAAAACCGCACAGCAAAAACGCCATCACCAGCCAGGTGTTGCCAGACCCGAGCATGAAAGGGAATACCAGGGCAAAAATGATGATCACTAAAGTGACGGTAATCATGGTCTTACGGCGACCAAAGCGGTCTGCTAATTGCCCGGAGACCGGAACCAGCAGCCCAAAACCGATCACGCCGACCATTAACATCAACAAGAAATCATTGCGGGAAAAACCCAGGCCCAATGGTTTTGGCGTGGTACCGAAGCTCAACGAATAGACCGTCATGATGTAAAACAGCGTATAGGTGGCCACCATAATAAAGGTACCAAGGATGGTCACTTTAAGATGTTTGCTAAACAGCGTACCGATCGGCATGCGCACCTGCGCCTTAGCCTGGGCGATTTTGGCAAAAACCGGGGTTTCGTGTAGCGATACCCTGACATACAGCCCAATTAATACCAGCGCCGCTGATAAAATGAAGGGTACACGCCAACCCCAACTGATGAACTGCTGATCGGTAAGCAACCAGGACAGCAGCAAAAACATGCCGTTGGCAAAGAAAAAACCGATGGGCGCGCCCAACTGAGGGAATGAGCCATACAGGGCGCGTTTGTGGGCGGGTGCGTTTTCCGTTGCCAGCAATGCCGCACCACCCCATTCACCTCCCAAACCCAGTCCCTGGCCAAAACGCGCCAGCGCCAGCAGGATCGGCGCGAAGATGCCGATAGTCTGATAACCGGGCAACAGGCCAATCAGCACAGTAGAAATACCCATGGTCAGCAGTGACGCCACCAGCGTCACCTTGCGGCCCACCCGATCACCAAAATGGCCGAACAGTGCCGAACCAATGGGTCGTGCCACGAAGGCGATGGCAAAGGTTGCCAACGATTGCAGCGTGGCGGCGGTGGGATCGCCTTGAGGGAAAAAAATATGCGGGAACACAATCACTGCCGCAGTAGCGTAAATATAGAAATCAAAAAATTCTATGGCGGTGCCGATGAGCGACGCCACGATCACTTTACTGCGTGAGTTGACCGGGGCGGACGCGGCGTTGGATTCGAGGGTGGATGCGATGGAGGCTGGCATGATATGTCTTATTGTTCAACATTGTAAAAGAAAGGCATCTTAGACAGAGAAAAACGCATTTTCAATGACGTATTTTTAACCAAAACCTCCCATTTAGGGGCTAACAGCACAATATATTCCACAGCCGCCATTTTAACCGTGGTAAGCGCGTGACATAACTGTTTCCGCAGTGTTAAACCCTGCGATCGGGGTAAAGAAAAGCGTTGAGCAAGTGCTATATGCTGAATTATCTATTAACATTGTTAAAAACCAGTCATAACAGCTGCTTTTGTCAGGATTTACTGAAAGAATAAACCAGTAATGCGGTCGTTAGCGCCATTAGATAAGGTGCCGATCCTGTTCGCGGTAATACCCGCCGGTTGGCGCGGGGGAGAGGGCGCTCCTGTCGTGTCGCGCTGGTGGGGGCCTCTGCCGGCATGAACACGTCGTCATGACTGGAATTGTTGCCGCTGCTTCCACTGGATGGCGGATGCGGATTTTTGTCTGGATCTGCCGGGGCGGTGGCAATCCAGGCTGCGCAAAACAGGGTAAGGCGAGCAAAGAAATAGAAGAAGGCCATCAAACCAATAACCGAACCGAAAGCCGCTCCCGAGGGCGATGTGGCCAATTTTGGCAAGCTAATGGTCATAATAAATTTGATCGCCTCAAAGCCGATGGCCGCCAGCAGAGCCCCGCGAAAGATGGCTTTACCATGAGACTTATGGCGTGGAATGACCCAGAAGATCCACAGGAACAACAGATAATTAGCAATGATGGAAATGGTCAGTCCGATAATCGTCATGGCCGGTCGTAGCCACTCCAGAGTGTCCAGTCCAAGAGCTGTTACGATGGTGTCTTGTGCGACGCCGGCAATGGAGGTCAGGGATAGGGTAACCATCAGCGCCACGATGAGCCCGATTAAGGAAACGAGATCACGTAAGTATTTATAGTAAAACTTCTCCTCGTCCTGAGGATTGCGTTCCCACTCTTTGCGCAATTGGGCTCGAATGGCCTCGCGCAGGTTACCCACCCAGTTTAATCCAGAATAAAGCGCAATCAGCAGGCCGGTAATACCCACCGTTGTTCGTTGCGCAATCGCGGTGTTGACGGCGTTTTTCAGTGTATCCGCCAGAGTCTGGTCACTGATGCTATCGGCAATTTTATTGATCAGGTTGGTGAGAATATCGGGATTGGAAGCCAGAAAAAACCCAAAACCGGCAAAGGTCACCATTAATATGGGGATCATCGATAAAAAGGAGAAATAAGTAATCGCCGCGCCGAATTGGCTGCCCATGCGATCGTTAAACCGTTCCACTGCGCGAATGATATGTGCTACCGGCGGGTAGGCGCTGATCTTTTCAATGAAACGTCGCGAACATTGGGCAGCGTTATCTACCCGGACGATACCAGTGTGGATATGGCTGCCCGGCGGGCTTTTTTTTAACGGTTGAGTGGGCGCTGTTGAGCGCGGTTTTCCGGCCATGAACCCTCCCTGACGCGTATCAAGCTATCATGTTATCTAACAAATTATAGATAAGTATGAATAAAAGGAGGGGGGCATTTTTCAGCGATCGGTCGGCCACAACCAGGCTGCACCACGAACGCCGCTTGAGTCGCCATGGACGGCCTTGCGGATCGGTGTTTCGCACTCGCCGCCGAACACCCACTGTCTGACCAGTGCGGGCAGGGTATGGTAGAGACGATCGACATTGCTCATCCCGCCACCCAGTACCACCACATCCGGGTCTAACAGATTGATCACCTGCGCCAGCGATTTGGCCAGACGCTGTTCATAGCGACCAAGCACCGCGTCGGCGAGACCGTCGCCTGCCGTCGCCAGGCGGATGATTTCCGCACCGGCCAGGGGTTTGCCGCCCATACGTGCATAATCGAGGGCGAAACCCGTACCGGAAATAAACGTCTCGATACAACCTTGTTTGGTGCAATAACAAGCAACCTCCCGCGCATGACGGCGTTCGTCCTCATCCTGCCAGGGCAGGGGATTGTGTCCCCATTCCCCGGCGATACCATTCCCTCCGGTGTGAACGTGGCCGTTAATCGCCAGTCCGGCTCCGCAACCGGTACCGATAATGACGGCAAACACGGTCGCGGCACCGGCGGCGGCGCCATCGGTCGCCTCAGAAACCGCCAGACAGTTGGCGTCATTGGCGATGCGCACTGGCCGCCCGAGCAAGGTGGTCAAGTCTTGGTCCATGGGTTGGCCATTCAACCAGACCGAATTGGCATTTTTCACCCGATGGGTAAAAGGCGACAAGGTGCCCGGTATGCCGATACCGATGCTGCCTCGTTCGCCGGTGGCCTGTTCGGCGGTGTCAATCAATGCCGCGATGGCCCTTAGGGTCTGGCCATAATCATTGCGGGGTGTTGCCACTCGTTGCCTGAACAGCACGTTGCCATCCACCGCCAGCGCGACAACTTCAATTTTTGTTCCACCCAGATCGATTCCGATGCGCATCCTTCTCTCCTTGATGAATTTCCAGCCAACATGAGAAGCTTCACCCACACCCATGTCACCAAAACCTGCTTAGTTGCAAAAACTATGATAGATCCCCGGTGTTAGGCAACTACTTTCTCCCGTCATGTTGCATCGATCGGCGCAAACACTGGGTCTGGTGTGCACTCTGTCGCAAAGGCAGATTAGATAATTTTTCCTTGCGATAAGCTCCATGTAGACAATAGTTTACATATATTTGACGATAGCTGATTTTTTTAACCTTTAACCCTATTGAATTAACTGGGATGCCAGTGTCATCGGGTTATCGCCGATAGGTAGGCGCGATAAAGATTAAGTCATTGTTAAAAATAGCTTTTAACTACTCTCATCAGTACGTAAACGTATCGGATTGTTTAACCGATCGGATGCCGTTATCTGGCTGCGCAAAAAAAAAACCGCCAAACGTCGTTAATAATAATTTGATAATAACAAAATGGCCGTGGAATTATTTAAAAAAACTTATTATTAACCAGAATTAGTATTAAGGCACCTTGGTGCTAATACAATTTTGATCTCGATAGTTAATTGCTTTTTTTGGAATTTAGTATTAATTATTAATTATATTACATATCTAAAATATGGTAAAGATCACTATCCTTTAAGAAAGATTTGAGCTAGGTTATAATTCACCACTCGTCATTGAGAATCAATATGACAAATTCAGCCGATAATAAACTGTCGCTATGGTCTCTAGCGGCCTTGGTTGTAGGATCGATGATTGGGGCCGGTATTTTTTCATTGCCCGCCACGTTTGGTCGTGCAACTGGAGGGTTTGGAGCGCTTATTGCGTGGGCTATCGCCGGTGGCGGCATGTTAATGCTGGCGTTTGTTTTCCAAATTCTGGCAGAGCGTAAACCAGAGCTTGACTCAGGCGTATTTATTTATGCCAAAGAGGGGTTTGGTAATTATCTGGGTTTTGCCGCGGCCTTGGGTTTTTGGGCCGGCACCTGTATTGGTAATGTTTCTTACTTCGTCCTGATTAAATCTACGCTCGGTGCCTTTTTCCCTATTTTTGGCGACGGGAATACCATACCGGCAGTATTGGTGGCCTCGGCCATTTTATGGGGTTTCCATTATTTACTGTTGAAAGGTGTTAAGGGTGCGGCATCAATAAATACCATTGCCACCTTCGCTAAAATTATCCCGATTGTGTGTTTCATTATCGTACTGATTATGGCATTCAAGCGTGATCTGTTTGTGCTGAATTTTTGGGGCAGTGCCAATGTGGCGAATCTAGGTGATTTGAGCCATTTAAATGACTATGGTTACGCCGGCCATGCCGCTCATGGGGTCGCTGCAGCAGCGACGGTGGCGGAACCGGAATCCTTGTTTGCCCAGGTGCGCAGCACGATGCTGGTTACCGTGTTTGTTTTCCTGGGGATTGAAGGGGCCAGCGTCTATTCCCGTTACGCCACCAAGCGCAGCCATATCGGGATCGCCACGGTGCTGGGTTTTATTGGTGTTCTGTGTCTACTGATGCTGGTGACCATGTTGTCGTATGGCGTGATGCTGCGGCCTGATCTCGCCGCGCTGCGTCAACCTTCCATGGCGGGGGTCATGGAGGCGGTCGTTGGGCGCTGGGGGGCGTTGTTTATTAGCCTGGGGCTGATTATTTCTGTACTAGGCGCTTATCTATCCTGGTCGCTATTGGCCGCTGAGGTGCTTTATTCCGCCGCCAAAAGTCAAAGTGTGCCCAAAGTGTTTGCCACCGAAAATGATCAGGCAGTACCGTTCGCCGCAGTATGGTTAACCAATATCACGATACAGGTGTTCCTTATCCTGACATTGTTCAGTACTTACGCCTTTCAGTTGGCCATTGAGTTAACCAGTTCATTAACACTGATACCTTATTTATTGGTGGCCGCTTATGGGCTTAAATTGGCTTGGACCGGTGAAAGTTATGCGTCTAACGATTGGCGTGAGCATAAAAAGGATTTGATTTTTGCCGCTATCGCCACTTTTTATGCGCTCTTAATGCTATATGCCGGAGGAATGAAATATATCCTGCTCTCAGCGGTTATTTATGGCCCTGGCACCATTCTTTATATTTGGGCGAAACGCGAGCAGAACGCTGAAATATTTAACCATTATGAAAAAATACTTTTTATCATCATCTTGATTGCGGCGATTGCAGCAATATGGAGTATCGCGACCGGTGTGATTTCGATTTAATTAACTGTGGGGTTATTATGATAAACAATCTGCAATCTGCTGATTACGGCGTACATTCTGAGGTAGGTAAACTGCGTAAGGTGTTGGTCTGTGCACCGGGGCGAGCCCATAATCGATTGACGCCAAGTAACTGCGATGAATTATTATTTGACGATGTGCTTTGGGTTGAACGGGCCAAACGGGATCACTTCGATTTTATCACCAAAATGCGTGAGGAGGGGGTCGATGTGGTTGAAATGCATAATCTGCTGACCACCACACTGGAAAATCCGTTGGCCAAAGCCTGGTTGCTGGATCAGCAGGTCGTGCCGAATGAAGTCTCGCTAGGCATCCTTAACGAGACCCGTAGCTTTCTTGATGGCCTGGCGCCCCGGGTATTGGCGGAAATCCTCATCGGCGGGCTTTCCACTTCAGAACTGGCGCATGAAGGTCACTATGATAATGAAGAGTTACGGCTGATTCGCGAAGCGGTAGGGATTACCGAATATCTTCTGCCACCGTTACCTAACACCTTATACACCCGCGACACCACTTGCTGGATTTATGGCGGTGTGACGCTGAACCCACTTTATTGGCCAGCCCGTCACGAAGAAACGCTGCTAACTACCGCTATCTATAAATTCCATCCGGATTTCGCCCACGCTAATTTTGATATCTGGTATGGCGATCCGACCATCCATCACGGTACCGCCACGCTGGAAGGGGGGGATGTGATGCCTATCGGTAATAAAACCGTGCTGGTTGGCATGAGTGAGCGGACCTCTCATCAGGCGATCACGCAGCTGGCCGCCTCACTGTTTGCCAAAAAGAATTCGGGCGTGGAACGGGTAATGATCGCCGCGATGCCCAAGCTGCGTGCCGCTATGCATCTTGATACGGTATTCACTTTCTGTGATCGTGATGTGGTGACGCTGTATCCAGCCATTGTTAATCAGATCAAAACCTTCTCGCTGCGCCCGGATGACGGTCCCACCGGCATGAAATTGAGCCGAGACTACGGCACTTTTGTTGAGGCGATCGCCGCTGCGCTTAATCTTGATAAACTGCGGGTGGTCGAGACCGAAGGCAATGATTATGATACCGAACGCCAGCAATGGGATAGCGGGAATAATATGGTGGCGCTCTCTCCCGGCAAGGTCATGGCCTACGATCGTAATACCAAAACCAATACCCAGTTGCGCAAGGAAGGCGTCGAGGTGATTGAAATCGTCGGCAGTGAATTGGGCCGCGGCCGTGGTGGTGGCCATTGTATGACCTGCCCGCTGATCCGCGATGCGGTGGAGTGATCCAGGTTTCCGAACCGCAGACCAGAATCACCTACAACCGAGTAGAATGGCGCTACCGGCCAGGTTAATAAATACATTTTCCGGTGGTGAGCGCCATTTTTTCTTTTGCAGATAGCCGTTTTCCTCGTGGCAATAACACCCTATGCCGCCGCGCTGGCTGTATTGAATCTACACTATTCCTCTTTTCCCACACCGGTGATATCGCACGATAGTCACAGATAATCCCTATTCTTCTATGCTGTGATGTAGCACGATAGTCACAGATAATCCCTATTCTTCTATGCTGTGATGTAGCACGATAGTCCCAGATTAACCCTATTCTTCTATGCTGTGATGTTGCACGATAATCACAGGTTATCTCTCTGCTCCTATGTAGGTGATGTCGCACGATGAGTGCGATTAGCTCGAGCTGTTTTTGCTGGTGTTGGCATTCAGTCGCTGATCCTCGGTTAAATGCACTATTCTGGGCGGTTGCAGATTTTAATGATTTAATGAAAAGCTGACCTGCGTTACCGGTTATCACCACAGGATGGGATCATCCTGCGTAAAAATGAGGGGTTTACCATGCTGTACCGCCGTTTCGAAAAACTGATCGACGTTTTCCAAGAAGCGCCGGCGGATGCGCCGCCCAATCAGGTATTGCCCTTTTATGTGTATTACCTGCGTCAGGTTTGGCCAAGTTTTGCCGCGCTGCTAGTGGTCGGTCTGGTTGGTGCGCTGATCGAAGTCGCATTGTTTAATTACCTTAGCCGCATTATCGACCTGACGAATACTACGCCCGGCAGGTTGTTTTTCAGCCAGCACGGCGGGGAATTGCTGTGGATGGCGGTTGTGATGTTGCTACTGAGACCGATTTTTATCGGTTTGCACGATCTTCTGGTACATCAAACCATCAGTCCAGGCATGACCAGCATGATCCGCTGGCAGAATCATAATGATGTGCTCAAACAGAGTTTGAATTTTTTTCAAAATGACTTCGCCGGCCGTATCGCTCAGCGGATCATGCAGACCGGTAACGCTCTGCGCGATTCGTTGGTGCAAGCAGTGGATGCGCTTTGGCATGTGGTGATCTACGCCATTACCGCACTGGTATTGTTCGCTCAGGCCGATTGGCAATTGATGATTCCGCTAATAGCCTGGATTGTTTGCTATATCGGGTGCCTTTATTATTATGTGCCCCGGGTGAAGGCCCGCTCGGTTGAATCGTCCGATGCGCGTTCCAAACTGATGGGATGTATTGTTGATGGATATACCAATATCACCACCCTCAAGCTGTTTGCCCATACCACGCTGGAACAACAGTATGCCCGGGAGGCCATCACCGAACAAACCTATAAAACCCAGTTGGCCAGCCGGGTGATCACCAGTATGGACGTCGTGATCACCACCCTTAACGGCCTATTGATCGTCGGCACCACTGGGCTGGCGCTACGGCTGTGGACGCAGTCGCTGATAAGCGTCGGTGCTATTGCCCTGGCGACGGGCCTGGTGATCCGTATCGTTAGCATGTCAGGCTGGATTATGTGGGTGGTTAACGGCATCTTTGAAAATATTGGCATGGTGCAGGACGGTCTGAAAACCATTGCCCAGCCGGTCAGTGTCACCGACCGGCCGCAGGCTGGCCAGTTACGTGTGCACAGCGGGGCCATAAGTTTCAATGAGGTGATCTTTAATTATGGCCAAGAACGCCGGGTTATCGACAGGTTGAATTTGGATATTCGGCCTGGGGAAAAAATCGGGCTTATCGGCCCCTCGGGGGCCGGTAAGTCTACGCTGGTCAATCTGCTACTACGCCTCTATGATCTGGATGGTGGGCGGATCCTCATTGACCAGCAGGATATTGCCCACGTCAGTCAGGAGAGTCTACGAGCGCAGATCGGTATGATCACTCAGGATACGTCGTTGTTGCATCGCTCGATTCGCGACAACCTACTGTATGGTAGACCCGACGCCAGTGATGCGGAACTATGGCAGGCCATTTACCGTGCCCGTGCCGATGAATTTATCCCGCTACTCTCGGACCCGCAGGGGCGCACCGGACTGGATGCGCATGTTGGCGAGCGCGGCGTTAAGCTTTCTGGCGGCCAACGCCAGCGTATCGCGATTGCCCGGGTTCTGCTTAAAAATGCACCGATCCTGATTATGGATGAGGCTACCTCGGCTCTGGACTCGGAGGTTGAATCTGCTATTCAAGAGAGTTTTGATGTGTTGATGCAAGGTAAAACGGTGATTGCCATTGCCCACCGTTTATCCACTATCATCAAAATGGATCGTTTGGTGGTATTAGATAAAGGGCGGATCGCCGAGGTAGGCAGCCATGAACAGCTGTTGGCCAGGCAAGGACTCTATGCCCGGTTATGGCGTTATCAGACCGGTGGTTTTGTTGGCGCACAATAAGCTGCCATCCCTTCGGGGTGTGGCGATCAGGTCTGGCGGTAGGGCAACAAGAGACGCGCCTCGTCTATCCAGGCGCGCACGCCGGCCTGCTCTTGCGTCAAAAAATCCGCTACTGCCAGGTTCAACCCCTCATGACGAAGATAGTGCCAGGAATCGGTTAGTACCGGTTCAAACCCGCGGATTAACTTGTGCTCTCCCTGCGCGCCGGCATCAAAACGTGCCAACCCCTCGGTGATGGCATAGTCGATGCCTTGATAAAAACAGGTTTCGAAATGCAGACGGTCGAATTCGGCCAGACACCCCCAGTAGCGGCCATAAAACGTATCGCCGCCGATCAGGCTTAGGGCCATGGCTACTGGACGTTGATGCTGATTTGCCAGCACTATCCGGACGGTTTGTGGCAGTCGTTCGCCCAGCAGGCTGAAAAAGTCCCGGGTTAAATAGGGCCGTTGGCCTCTGATTGCATAGGTATTGGCATAACAGGCATAAATAAAATCCCATTGGGTTTCGCTGACGTTACCGCCGTCCAGCCACGCGAATTCAATACCCTGTTCCGCCACCTGGGTGCGTTCTTTACGCAGTTGTTTGCGCTTGCGCGAGGTCAAGGTATCAAGGAAGTCCTGAAAATCGCGATAACCCCGATTAAACCAATGATATTGACAACCCAAGCGCCTTAGCCAATGCGGCTGCGCGCCCAGGAGCTCGGCGTCCCGTGCATCGGTAAAATTGATATGGGCACCGCAAAGACCTTGACCCGCAAGGTGTTCCGGCAGGCTTTGCAACAGCCGGGTCGCTGCCATCTCATGGCCTAAAATACGGCGGCCGGTGACCGGACTAAAAGGCACCGCGCCTAGCCATTTGGGATAATAATCGATACCCGCCCGGGCACAAGCTTCGGCCCAAGCCTGGTCAAAGACGTATTCGCCGTAGGAGTGCTGCTTACGATAACCGGGCATGGCGGCCAGGTAGCGCCCATCTTCTCGCCACAGCAAATGATGGGGACGCCAGCCCGATCGTGGACCCAAACTGCCGCTGTCCTCCAACGAAGAGAGAAACCCATGGCTCAGAAAAGGCTGACCGGCGGGAACCAGACTATCCCACTCATTGGCGGCGATCTCGGCCAAGTGGGCCAAAGCAGTTAGGGGCATGGCGTAGTACTCCAGATTGACGCTGACAACGCAGAAACGATAACTATAAACCCTACCCAAGCAAGGCCATAGCGCCTACACCTTTTGTACCGGTGCTGGAAAAATAACGGGTATAGAGGGAATCAACAGTCTAC
This sequence comes from Acerihabitans sp. TG2, assembly GCF_035013185.1. Classification (NCBI taxonomy): domain Bacteria; kingdom Pseudomonadati; phylum Pseudomonadota; class Gammaproteobacteria; order Enterobacterales; family Pectobacteriaceae; genus Acerihabitans; species Acerihabitans sp. TG2. The sequence continues at coordinate 78,501 of NZ_JAYGJO010000004.1, read as the reverse complement.
AGCTATTGCCGATCGTCAAATCAACATAACGGGTCACCGCGTGAGCCAGGCTTATGATTACGCATGAGCAGGGTTTACCTGGAAATTAAAATTAGTTGATTTATTCTTGATAACTGGCGTAATGAAGCCATGTTTCCATTCCCGGTGACTCTTGAACTGCGATGCTCGACATTAACAGTTATAAACATAAAGTCGATTTTAACGATGAAGTGACCGGTCTTATCTATGGCTTTGTTTTTCAAGATCAACAGCCTTCCCGGCGAATCACCTCCGCGCAAGTATCTGCGGAATACGCTCAGTCGTTAACCGGGGCGGATTTTATCTGGTTGCACATTAATCTTAACCATGCGGCAGCGGAAAAATGGCTTAAAAAGCAGTTTGATATAAAAGAATTTTTCTTTGATGAGATCCGCAATGGTTCGCGAAGCACACGCATAGAGAGTCAAGATGATGTGCTGTTTGCCGTACTCAACGACGCCAGTTTACATCAAGATGGTACCAGTGATGAGACGGCGACGCTGTGGTTGTACTGCTGTACGGGGCTGGTGGTCACTGCACGGCATAAACCGCTACGATTAATTGAACAGCTGTTTCGTGAATTAGCCCGATGGGCACCCACATCATCCACCGACATCTTGGTTCATCTGCTGGAAGGACAGGAAGCGGCGCTCGAACAAATTGTTCGGCAGGCCAATCTCTATGTCGATCAAATCGAAGAATGCCTTCCCGGTCGTCATGTAAAAGAGAATCGTACCCGATTAGGTCGTATCCGCAGACAGCTATTGCGTTTTCAACGCCTACTGGCACCGGAACCGGCGGCGTTATTTCGCTTAATGAGTCGCCCACCCCTTTGGCTTAATACTGAAGTGGTACAGGATCTACGGCAATTCGCTGAAGAATTTACCGTGGTGCTAAACGATTTGGCCGGATTAACTGAGCGCATTCGGTTATTGCAAGAAGAAATTTCTGCCGGTCAGATGGAACAAAATAACCGTACGTTGTATGTTCTGACGGTCATTACGGTATTAGCGTTACCGATTAATATCATTGCGGGATTTTTTGGTATGAATGTGGGTGGTATTCCCTTCTCGGGCAATCCACACGGCTTTTTGCTATTAGTGCTCGTGGTCACGATCTTTACTCTACTCGTCGGCTGGTATGCCCTGCGGCGCAGGGATGATGATTAACCCTTGCAACAACGTCAATGCGTCCGGCTTTCTGGGCGCCGTGGCATACTGACGATCGTGTCACCGTGTTCCGACGATTTCGCGGAGGGTTAGTCAACACATCCATCTTATCGCCGCATGAAAGGCATCGCTATTTCCTCATGGGGGCAGTAGCGACCACCAGGTCCCCACGCAATACATATGAACCCAGTACGCTTTTGGTTTTCTCGTTAAGCCAAGCCACTATTCTCACTGCCATCGCATCCATCGAGTATTCGATGGCGGGTATCGGTGGGATCCCTGGCAAATTCAACGATCCAGCCAGGCTAAATACCATGATGTCGCCAGGCACTGACTTATTAAACGCCTGCAGTTGTGCAACGACTCGTCGCGCTTCTTGCTCATCGGGCACCAGCAGTGCATTGAATTTGAGGGTGGTGCTGTTATTGAGCAGCGTTTGTAATGCCACCGATGAAGAAGATGTGTCCATCACCACCAGGTTACGATTAAACGGTAAAAAGTTATTCTCCAGCGCAAGCTTATATCCTAATAGTACCTGATCCAAACAACCACTGGCGTCGGGATTGATTAAGGCGATCTGCCTTCTTCCTTGTTTTATCAAGTAATTACAGGCAGTTTCCGCGGCAAAAGCATAATCAAACTGGATACAGTTACCGGCATCTACATCCATGCAATCAACCATGACCAGTTTTTCATGTGAGATATTAAGTGGAAAACGCGCCCCAATAATCAATACGTCATCGCATAGGCCACAGGTCAGTTCTTCAAACGCGCGTATCACCTCTGCCTTATTATTGGCAAAGCGCAGCAGTAAGTGTTTTTGATTCTGGCTGAGATGTTTCTCAAGTGCGTAGAGATAACCGGTGGTCTGGTTGATATTTTCTTGAGCACAAATGACGCCAATACAACCGGTTGACTGGCTTAATAACGATTGAGCGATCACATTTGGCCGGTAGTTGAGCTCATCAACTGCTTTCAGTACAGCAAGACGACTCCCTTCTTTTACGCCCCGCGAACCGCTCAATACCCGCGATACTGTGGCTTTAGACACGCCAGATAAACGCGACACATCATTGATAGTTGACATTATTTTCCCCTAGCAGGCCTGATTGCCAGCCCTTCAATCCCCAATACGGCTATGGCGGATTGGGTCGCCATGAGCAGTATAACTGCTAAAATTTGCCATGGAAACCGAATATCCAATTGCCACAGAAATTAACTATTCATGCCTTTTCATGCCTCGGATATGTGATGGTAGTCCAAGAAATAATCCCTTTAAAGCTTGGTTTTTGAGGCGTGTCACAGTTCTGCACCCGCACGATGGAAAACGGTTTCCATATAGTATCAAATCATTTTTGCAATATTATTTTACACTTGTGTATGGCCGAAAGAGGAGCATGAACTTGACGTCGAGCCCTTCGGTATGTGCACAAGTCTTTACGTTAAGAATATGCCGATCGTCGTTAACACAACCGCTCACGGCTTGCCCGCTCAGCCGAGAGCGCCGATGACCTAGGGTATGCAGCGTGGCGTAACGGTATGGGATGAGGTTCTATCGCTTAACAAAGTCATTTACTAAAAAGGTGTTCATATGGCTTCGCTATATCAATCAATGATTACTGTTATTGAGCAGTCTATCACCCCGCTAGCCGGGCGTTTGGGGCAGCAAAAATACATTATCGCTATCCGTGATGGTTTTACTGCCGCGCTGCCCTTTATGATCATCGGCTCATTTATGTTGGTGTTTATTTACCCCCCTTTTTCCGCCGATACTACCGTTGGGTTTGCCAGGTTATGGCTAGATTTTTCACAGACCTACCGTGAACAATTGATGTTACCTTTTCATCTGAGTATGGGCGTGATGACGTTCTTTATTTCTGTAGGGATTGGTTCAAGCTTAGGACGGCAGCTAAATCTGGAGCCTGTAATGGCCGGGCTACTGGCGTTTATGGCCTTTATTATCGTTGCAGCACCTTATGCCGATAAGCACATCTCAACCGAGTATCTTTCTGGACAAGGCATTTTTACCGCAATTATTACCTCTATTTATTCCACCCATGTATATGCTGCGCTTAAACAGTTTAAGATCACCATCCGCCTGCCGAAAGAAGTACCAACGGGTGTGGCCCGTTCTTTTGAGATTTTGATCCCGGTACTGGTCATTATCGCCACGCTGCATCCGCTAAATTTATTTATAGAAGCAAAAACCGGCATGATCATTCCCGAAGCCATAATGCATCTCTTGGCACCGCTGGTATCTGCGTCTGATTCATTACCCGCAATCTTGCTATCAGTATTGTTATGCCAGATTTTCTGGTTCTCCGGAATTCATGGTTCGCTGATTGTTACTGGGATCATGAACCCCTTTTGGATGGCCAACCTGGCCGAAAACCAGGCTGCACTGGCTGCGGGTGCGACGTTACCGCATATATATCTACAAGGCTTTTGGGATCACTACTTATTGATTGGTGGCGTAGGATCTACCCTACCATTGGTTTTCCTGCTGTTGCGCAGCAAGGTCGCTCATTTGCGCACCATTGGTAAAATGGGTATTGTGCCGAGCTTTTTTAATATCAACGAACCGATTTTGTTTGGTGCGCCGATAATCATGAATCCTATGTTCTTTATTCCGTTTATTTTCGTGCCGATGGTGAATGCTGTGCTCGCTTACGGCGCGACTAAATTGGGTTGGCTGGCGCAAGTGGTTTCCCTGACGCCCTGGACCACACCCGCACCTATTGGCGCTTCCTGGGCCACTAACTGGACGTTCAGCCCGCTAGTGATGTGTGTGATTTGCATGGGGGTATCTTGCTTGTTTTACCTGCCTTTCTTGCGTGCTTATGAACGTTCGTTATTAAAAACGATAAAAGAAAACGACCCAAATCTTTCGCCGCGAGCAGAAACCGTCACCAGTGTCTCATAACCACTGACATTGTGGGCTAATACATGGAGCGCTAAATGCTAAATAACCTCTGGTGACGTTGCGCTATTTCAATGTGGCAGCTTTTGGTGACGATGACGTGCAGGGACGCAACCTGAGTTTTAGCACAATTGATAAAATGATTTCTTTTAAATGCAGGCGAGTGTAAACCGACAAAAGATACCAGCGATTGATTTGTATTGTTTACTATTCAAAACCCAATGCCTGTTTAATATAAACAATATCGTATTAGGAATGGGGAAATCTATGTTGGTTAGCGAGAGTTATTCCTAAACGTCATAAACTGTAGCGCAATAAAATTATTAATGGCGAAAATGATACAGACTATACTGCTTGCCGTAATGGCTAAAAAAGCCAATAAACAGATTACATTACTATTGGCATCCATTAATAATGTAGAATGCAGTCGACAAATTATCAGCAGAGTTATCAATATTTATCAGCGTTAACATGACAAAAATAATGAATATTCTACCACTGGGATGGAGACGATATAGCGTAAATAATTAAATAAAAACAGATTAAAAAATACAAACAAGCTTGTTTAGATGATGATTTTTTACAGTCAAATCTGAGCGGGATAGTTATTGTCTGAAGATAATTCACTATGTTGAGAATAATATGAAACCAATTAAAAAACGACTACTCACAATGGCGGTTGTTGCCTCGTTGAGCCCTTTGCCATCATTCGCTCAAGAAATAACAATTAGTCAGGATCAATTAGATCAAATTGTCGCTCGGGCAGTGGATAAAGCATTGGCGAAGCGCCAAGAAAAACTGGATGCTGCCGCGCTTAAAAAGGCCGATGCGCTAGCCACGCAACAAGCCACACAGGTGCCATGGGTGGAACAAGCACAACCGGTACCACAAGTGACAACAACCTCAACCTCAGCCACGTCGCCAGCACCCACATCACCTGCTACGGACATTCCTTATGGTTTGAAATTCAGCGCGTATGCTCGTTATGGCGCCAATTTCCAGGGCGGCGATCAAAAATACGTCGGCGTAGATGGTTCATACAATGGTTCTTCAGGCATTGGTCGATTAGGTAACGAAGGATACGGCGGCGAGTTCCAGCTGACTAAATTCTTTAAAGCCGAAAACGGCGCCATCTGGGATGTGGGCGTGATGTTTGACCACTGGAGCGATGAGGTTAATCTGAAAAAAGCCTACGCGGGTGTCACCAATCTATTTGAATCACAGCCCCAACTTTATTTATGGGCCGGGCGCGATTTCCATCAGCGTCCGCAACAAGATATCAATGACTACATGTGGATGGCTCATGATGGACAGGGCGCCGGGATAAAAAATTTCGACATCAACGGCATCAAGTTTGACCTGGCGGGCGTCGGCGCCGTGGAAAACTGTGAATCGCAGGTCGTGAGTGATGGCGATAACCCGTCGCGTATTACCTGTACCGGCGGCGCAGGCACCGGTGAAGCCGGCAACTATGCGCTGACGTCAAAAATACATGACATAAAGTTAGGCCCGCTAGATGTTGATATTTATGCCAACTATGGTTTTGATTCCAAAGCCATCGACAGCAAAGAAAGAACCAAAGCATGGCAAGGCGCAGTTGTACTGAGTCACACGACTGACAAAACTATGAACAAACTGATTACCCGTTATTCAGATAACTCGGATAACAGCGTTTATCGAAAAACCGAGTCCTTACGCACCCTGTATACCAGCTTTGAAGGACTGTACACGTTTAACCCGAAAACCACAGTCAAATATCTGTTAGCGTTCCATGATTACGATAATAGTGAACAAACTGAGGATAATCGGAAGAACTATGCTGCCATCGTACGGCCGATGTATTTTTGGAATGATGTCCATTCAACCTGGCTCGAGGCGGGCTATCAACGGGTCAATTATGAAACCGGCGGCGACAATAAAGGCTGGAAACTGACCCTTTCGCAAAATATTTCTTTTGCCATGGGACCGGAATTCAGACCGATGCTGCGTTTCTATGTCACCGGCGGCAAAGTCGATAACCAGCATACCGCGAACACCACCGACAGTGAAGATACCACGCTTGACTCTTTCAACGTCGGGGCCATGTGGGAAGCCTGGTTCTGATCGCGTGGGGTAAGGGTGACCGCCTAGGCGGTCATTGACCTAGGCTGCGTGAATGTCTGGAACCGCGATCGCAAAGTCCGTCGCCGAAGGCGCATCAAATAGCGTCAGAAAATGTGCCGGCAGCGGGGCAGTCGCTCCCCGCTGTGCGGTGAGAACATCTTAGGGCTGACGCAGTAAAAGTGCTTGCGGGCCGTATTCGCCGCTGATGTGGGCCGAAAGGGAGGCAATGGGCCGTATTCGCTGCTGATGTGGGCCGAAAGGGAAGTCGTGGGCCGCATTCGCCGCTGATATGGGCCAAAAGGGAAGTTGTGGGCCGCATTCGTGGTTTGGCCGGGCCGTAAGAAACATATTGGGCCGTATTTATCATTTATGGGCCGTATTGAGTCGTGAGGTGGGCCGTAAAATGCTATTCTTGCTGAGAATAGCCATTACTCCCTGGATAAAATATGTCATTGGAAGAAGAAATTCTTAATACCATAGGCAATACTCGTGACGTGCAATATAGCTCGGGGGAACTTGCAAGGCAGCTGAATGTTGGTAAATCGACAATAAAACGCCATCTGGACGAGCTTATCAATAAAGGTTTGGTTATCCGCAAAGGGATTGGTAAGGCAACCAGATACACTCTGGCAGACGTTTCTGCTCTTGCCGAGTCTTTGCCGCAACATTATCTAAAACAGGCATCAGAAGCAGAACAATTGTTAGCTTATCTCAATACGCCACTGACCCTGAGAGACATAACAGGCTATGTCCGTGAGTTTGTCGATGAGTACATACCCAATCAGACGTTCTTGCTGCCAAAACCGCTTGCGCAGACTCTCATGGAAGAAGGAAGAATGGCCGGTCAGCAGCCCGCAGGAACCTACGCTCGCAAAGTTTTAGAACAATTACTGATAGACCTGTCGTGGTCGTCTTCCCGACTTGAAGGAAATAGATATTCATTGCTGGCTACGGAAGAGTTGTTTCGCAGTGGAACGCAGGCCGGAGATATCGATGCCGTGATGCTGCTTAACCATAAGCAATCTATTGAGTTTCTGGTTGATTCAGTTCCGCAGTTCGGGCTGACGCCGGCATTGATTCGTAACCTTCACTCAATTCTAATGCGTGACTTACTGCCAGATGCCGCGAGTCTTGGCAGCATCAGAACGAAAATCGTCAACATAAGTGATTCAACATACATCCCGCTGCAGGTCCCTACGATCCTTGAAGAACTCTTTAACGAGATTATTGATAAAGCCTGTCATATAAAAAATCCTGTCGAATCGTCTTTTTTCCTTTGGGTACATCTGGCCTATCTGCAACCCTTTGAAGATGGCAACAAACGGACAAGCAGGTTGGCTGCCAATATTCCTCTTATGATCAATAACAATGCACCATTATCCTTCCTGGATGCAGACCCGACGCGATATGCATATGCAATGATGGGCGTTTATGAAAAACGCAATATAGCATTGGCGGTAGATTTATTTGAGCTGGTCTATCGGCGTTCAATTAAGAAATATACCGTCACCCTGGAAGCCATGGGCATACCCGATCCGTTCAGGTTGCGTTATCGTGAGGCACTTAATCATGCTATTGGCACTGTGGTGTGCGACCGGAATAATGTCGATGCCGTTATTGCCAAAATAGGCATTGATGAAAATGATGTGCCTCGATTCAGTACCCTGGTACAAGAAGAGCTGCGAGTGCTAGATGTATTTAACTGCGCACGCTATCGCCTCACGATGAGGCAAGTAACAGAATGGATCAATGATGGCCGACCCCAATGAACCATTTTGAATAAGGTTTCCCATAAAAGCCAAACGAACCCGTTGCCCTAAATAAAAAAGTCAGATGCCCAAGCACCTGACTTCATTATTGATATATACAGATGATGGTTTTTCAGAAAGAGCCATCAGCATCTTTCTACCCATTATCTCATCGTCACCAACTCTTCCGCCGCGGTGGGATGGATGGCCACGGTATTATCGAAGTCGCGTTTGGTTGCGCCCATTTTAATCGCCACCGCGAATCCCTGCAGGATTTCATCCATGCCAAAACCAATGCCGTGCAGGCCAACAATTTTTTCCTCTGCCCCAACACAGACCAGTTTCATCCGGCAAGGCTGACGGTGGCCGGTGACAGCGGTATACATCGATGTGAAGGCAGTCTTATACACCTTAACCTCTTGTTCGCCGTATTTGGCTATTGCCGCCGGCTCGGTCAAACCAATGGTGCCGATGGGCGGGTGGCTAAACACCACGGTGGGGATAAGATCGTAATCCAAATGTTCTTCCGGTTTGTGGTTAAACAACCGTTCCGACAGACGACGACCGGCGGCGACTGCCACCGGTGTAAGCTCTACCGCGCCGGTATTATCGCCGACGGCATAAATGCCGGGTACTGAGGTGTTTTGATATTTATCGACCCGGATATAACCATTACCATCGGTTTCCACCCCGGCAGCGGCCAGGTTGAGGTTATCGGTGGAGGGTTCGCGGCCAATGGCCCAAATCAGCGCATCTACCGTCACTGCTTCACCGTTTTCCAAGGTCAGCGTCAGGCTACCGTCCGGGTTTTTGACGACGGATTCAGGGATGGAGCCGGTATGTAGGGTCGGGCCTTCCGCGCGCATAATTTCCACCAGCGTATCCACGATCAGCGGATCAAAGGTCCGCAACGGTGCATGTTTACGCACGAACAGATGGGTTTGTGCGCCCAGCGCGTTTAATACGCCAGCGATTTCCACCGCGATATATCCCGCGCCGATCACCGCCACCCGTTGCGGCATAGCGTCGAGGGCAAAAAAGCCATCGGAATCAATGCCATATTCTGCACCAACAATATCGATATGGCTGGGCCGGCCGCCGGTAGCGATCAGAATATGATCGGCGGTGATACGCTCACCGTTAACGTCCACGGTATGGGCATCGACAAAGGTGGCAAAACCCTTGATGACGTCGACCTGATTATTACCGAGCACTTTTTCATAAGATTGGTGGATCCGGTCAATATAAGCGCTACGACTGCTGATCAACTTACTCCAATCGAAGTGATTAACCGTGGTATCGAATCCATAATCCGGACCATAAAGCTTGATAGCTTCGGCGATCTGCGCGGCATGCCACATGATTTTTTTCGGAACACAACCGACATTAACGCAGGTACCGCCAAGCTGTTTGGCTTCAATCAGCGCACATTTCTGGCCATGGGACGCAGCGCGGTTGATGGAGGCGATGCCGCCGCTGCCGCCGCCGATGGCGAGATAATCATAATGTCTGGTCATTTGTGTGTTCCCTTTGTGTGACATGATGGGCACAAGTTTAACGTGCAAAATGCATTTGTCGCAAAGTTTGCATCAATCCCTCCGATAGGCGCAGGGACAACATGCATTATCTTGCCGCATGACATGCCTGCATGCCGAGGTTATTCAGGCACTACCCAGCGCACCAGCGTATGGCCGTGACCGGTGGGGACCAGCGCCTGGTGCAGCCATGGCAGCAGTTCTGTCATCTGCTGCTCTAGCATCCAGGGTGGATTAATCACAATCATGCCGGAACCGGTCATGCCACGCTGATCGCTATCGGGCCGTACCGCCAGCTCGATTTGCATGATGCGCCGGATGCCGGTTTTTTCCAACGACACCAGAATTTTCTTCACATGTTGGCGTAACACCACCGGGTACCACAGCGCATACACACCGGTGGCAAAGCGTTTGTAGCCTTCCTGAATACCCGATACCACATCCTGATAATCGGTTTTCATTTCATAAGGCGGGTCGATCAGAACCATCCCACGGCGACTTAACGGCGGCAACTGCGATTTTAACTGCGCATAACCATCGGCGCGCAACACGTCCGCGCGCAGATCCTTTTGAAACTCATCGCGTAACAACGGATAGTCACTGGAATGCAGCTCAGTGAGATGCAACTTATCCTGTTCACGCAGCATCTGGCGGGCAATCAGCGGCGAACCGGGATAATAACGCAGCATACCACTACGGTTGTAATGGCGGATGACCGTCAGATAGGGTTCCAGTAACGCCGGACAATCATCCCGTTGCCAGATTTTAGCAATACCTTCGAGATACTCACCGGTGCGACCAGCGTGCTCGCTGCTGAGCAAGTAACGCCCGGCACCGGCATGGGTATCAAGATAAAGGAAAGGTTTATCCTTTTCTTTCATGGCAGTGAGAATCAGACTTTGCACGGTGTGCTTGAGCACATCGGCGTGATTACCGGCATGGAAGCTGTGGCGATAACTTAACATAGTATATTTGCTTTTTTAGAGGGTGTTTGTATCAACAGTAAAATCAGTGAATAGCTAAAGTTTCTACTGTGCATTGTTGTTGTGCTGGTTATGGGCAACCTGTGCGGGAACCGACAAGCAAGGCACGTGAAAACGGAGCACAGCATACCATGACGGGCAGGATAAACCGCATAGGTTATAAAAAGTGTAGACCTGTGGATTTTTCATCAACCCGGTACGGTTTTCAGATGTTCAAGCGGGGGGGGGGACTGGCTCAGGCATGCCGCCGGCCGAAACGCCGAGCAGCACGCGCAGGGGTTATTAATGTACCACGCTGTCGAGGATGATCGAGGTTATGATCCCGGTCGCCACAGCAATCAGCACATAATTACCGTCAACATAAGCCCAATATTCGCCACGGGGTGGCTCACGCAGGCCGCGACCGCGCCAGTCGTGTACACGGTATTCGTCGCCGCGAAACCGTCGTGGTGCCGGATGTCCGCGCCTGAAATCATGACCGCCCCAGGTAAAATGGTCGCGCTCGCCGCCACGCGGGCCGTTGTTATGACCACGATTGTCATGGCCGCGATCACCATGTCTGTCCTGCCGGCCAGGGCCGCCCTGATCCCCATGGCCGCGGTCTTGCCCACCTGGTTTATGCCACTGTTGCTGTCCCTGAGGGCCACCATCACGACCATCAGCGTAAGATTGGGTGGAAAGGCAGACGCTTGCTGAGAATAGGGTTATTACGAATGCGAGCATTGTTTTTTTCATTTTTATATCCCTTGATAACGCGACTGCTTTGTCAAGCCAATGGTTATCACTATCAGCTAAGTATGATGATGTGTAACCACGAATTATCCTAAAAAACTCCAGGTTGACAATGATTTACCTGCCTTAATATATTCTTAACAGTTGTAAAAAAAACACCTAAAAATATAAAACAACCCCGCAGCCATTATGACTATAACGGACAAGACAAATACGCTTATAACATTTAGCGGCGGCGGGTTTATCGGTCTGCGAAAAAAACGTTTTTAGGCAGTTTAATGATAGCTTCTTTTTGGCGAAGATTATTAAAAATAAACAATTTCAGCGCCGAGTTCATTTCTCCAGCAGCTTGGTGATCTTGTCCGTTTTCCATTTATCGATATGTCGATTGAATATAAAGATGATTAATCCCCGTCTGATCAGCAAGGCGGCCAAGATCCCGATCACCAATGCCGACCAGGTTATGCTGTGGCTGGTCAGCCAGTTTGTGGTCAGTAAAATCATGCTGGTTATGATGAAACTGATTAAACTACGATAAAATTTGGCCTCCGACTCGATCCGCTTTCTGATTCTGGCCAACTGTTCATCGATAGCCTTTGCCTGTTCCTGCTCGGCTGGCGCCGCCTGCCCGACGTAAAGATCGGTTACGTTAACGCCGAATGCCGAGGCGATAGCGGCCAGTGTTTCCAGGCTAGCCTGTTCGCCATTTTCGATACGCTGTACCGTTCTGACGCTCACGGAAGCGATGTCGGCCAACTGTTCCTGGGACCACGCTTTGGCCAAACGCAATGTTTTGATTCGATATTCACTCATGTTTTTCTCCTGACGGTGGGTGCGCATTCAATTTAATCGCCCCGCCGCGGTGATAACACGACGGCAACCCGACAGACAACCGACAGTATGACGACAGTATGATGATAGCGTTCAGCCGGCGCGGTTGACGGTGATAGCCTGTCCATTTAATCCGTTATATATTAATTTTTTATTCCAGACGATAGCCATGATCACGATGAGTGTTATTTTCCCGGTAGAACATCAATTCTATGCTTATAATGCTCACGATTTAGCGGCATTTTTGCGCTGTTGGAAAAACCGCTAGAGAACATGGCGATATTTCAGGTTGGGAACGGACTTATTGAGATTGCCTGGTTTTATACTGCGTCTTAATATCATTATCGAGACAAGAAATGCGTATACGGACATCGGCACGGATTTTAGTTTTGAATCCGCGCAACGAGGTATTACTGTTTCAATTCAGCCATTCCGACGGTGCGTTGGCTGGACAGGTTTATTGGGCAACTCCTGGCGGGGCGGTGGAAACAGGTGAAACGTTACTCGAGGCCGCGGCCAGGGAGCTATATGAGGAAACCGGTATCAAGGATGTCATGTTAACCGCAACGGAATTTACCCGTAACTTTCCCATGCAGCTTAACGATGGTGAGTGGGTTAATGCCCAGGAATATTATTTTGTCGCCAAGGTTGGCCTCGTGATCATTTCCGAACAGAACTGGTCGCAGAACGAGCGGAACGAACTGGCGCGTTATGCGTGGTTTTCCCAATGGGCTATCAAGACCAGTATGGACACTGTTTATCCTGAACAACTGGCGGCCATGATTACTGAAATCGGCGCCGGCGGATAACGCTTTTTGGGCAGCAAATCGGGTCGGTTTTCATCTGGTGACGGCCGCCATGGCGGCCAACGAGGGCGATGAAACCTTGCTTATTGATCGACTCGGCATCACGTCTTGTTTAGCCGGGAGCAGGAGCCTGAAATGTCATTGATAAATTAACAGTTCAGACTCATCAACATACTTGGCTAACCCGTGAGCAGTTAACGCCAGTTAGGATTTGACATAATGCTGTAACGACCGCAGCCGAGAAACGCAATGGCCAGGCCGGCAAACAGATAGACGGCAATAGTTTCAAATCCCCAAGCACCGACTTTGGTCAAGGTGAATACCATGCCCGGATCGCTAACCAGCCAGGCAAACAGCATGGTGGCGCAAAAAATCAATGCGGCAGGGCGAACCAGGATACCCAGGATGAACAAGATAGGCACCACGATTTCGCCGATAAATACACCGTAAGCAACAAAGGCCGGCATGCCGTGTTGCACCACCATGCCAACGATGCCAGAGATGCCATAAACCAGCTTATGAATGCCATGAAACAGCATCAGACCACCAAAGGTGACGCGCAGCAGCAATTTTCCTAGATCGGGTCTATCAAGTAGACGATTAAATATAGAAATCATGTTGTTACCTTTCCATAGAATCAATAGTACCAGGGACACCCATTATTTTTCAAACCGCAGGTGCGTTAGCTGCGCTCGCGGGTCCGAATCACTTATCTGAGTAAGCTCATCGGGTGGCTTTTGCACAACTGAATATGTTCATAAATGTTGAACGATTATCGTTGCATTTATGAATATATTATTCAATGCTAAATCTACTTATTGTGGGCTGCGCCAGATCAAACTATTTTGGATAAAAATGGCGGAAAGCAGGCTTTTTTTATCGCCGGTCGTCAGCATCCAAATCTGGTAAATCCGCAGCCACCATTGATTTTCGCTATAGTTAGCCTCATCTTAGTCGAATGTATTGCTAACAATTATCAAGGCTGCCCTATGACCAATCCGTTATTGACCTCATTTACCTTGCCCCCTTTTTCCGCCATTCGTCCGGAACATATCGTCCCGGCAATCACCTCCGCCCTTGATGATTGCCGCCAAACGGTATTGAACCTGGTGGCGCAGCCTGGCCCTTATACGTGGGATAATTTATGCCAGCCTCTGGCGGAAGTAGACGATCTTCTCGGCCGGATCTGGTCGCCGGTTGGGCATCTTAATGCGGTAAAGAACAGTCCGGAACTGCGTGAGGCCTATGAGCAAAGTTTGCCGTTATTGTCGGAATACAGCACCTGGGTTGGTCAGAACAAAGAACTCTATGACGCCTATCGCGCGTTACGCGACGGTGAGCATTATGCTGAGCTGAGCGTGGCGCAGAAAAAAGCCGTGGACAACGCTCTGCGCGATTTCGAGCTGTCCGGTATCGGACTATCCCCTGAAAAACAGCGGCGCTACGGCGAGATAGCCGCCCGCTTGTCCGAGCTGGGCTCGACCTACAGTAACCATGTACTGGATGCTACCATGGGCTGGAACAAGCTGATTACCGATGAACAGGAACTCAGTGGCATGCCTGAAAGCGCCTTGGCTGCTGCCCGCGCGCAAGCCCAGGCGAAGGAGCTTGATGGGTGGCTGCTCACGTTGGATATTCCCAGCTATCTGCCCGTGATGACCTATTGTGATAATGCGGCCTTGCGTGAAGAGATGTATCGCGCCTACCTGACCCGCGCCTCTGATCAGGGCCCCAATGCCGGTAAATGGGATAACGGTCCCATCATGGAGGAAATCCTGGCGCTGCGGCATGAGTTTGCGCAGTTGCTGGGCTTCGACAGCTATGCCGATAAATCGCTGGCCACTAAAATGGCGCAGGATCCCCAGCAAGTCCTCGATTTTCTCACCGATCTGGCCAAACGTGCCCGGCCGCAGGGCGAACAAGAGCTGGCGCAGTTACGGGCTTTTGCGCGCGAACATCATGGCCGCGACGCGTTAAATCCGTGGGATATCTCCTATTACAGCGAAAAGCAAAAACAGCACCTCTACGCCATCAGCGACGAACAGCTGCGCCCTTATTTCCCCGAGTCACGGGTGGTGAATGGCTTGTTTGAAGTGGTAAAACGCATTTACGGTATCACTGCCGACGAACGTCACGACGTCGACACTTGGCACCCGGAGGTGCGGTTTTTTGATCTGTTCGACGAACAAGGTGAGCTTCGCGGTAGCTTCTATCTTGATTTATACGCGCGCGAAAATAAACGTGGCGGCGCATGGATGGATGATTGCGTCGGCATGTTGCGCAAAGCTGATGGTGGGCTGCAAAAGCCGGTAGCCTATCTGACCTGTAATTTCAATCGCCCGGTCAGCGGGAAACCGGCGCTGTTTACCCATGATGAAGTGACCACTTTATTCCATGAATTTGGCCATGGTCTGCACCATATGCTAACCCGGATTGACACCCCGGGAGTGGCCGGCATCAGCGGCGTACCTTGGGACGCCGTCGAACTGCCCAGTCAGTTTATGGAAAACTTCTGCTGGCAGCCGGAGGCATTGGCTTTTATTTCTGGCCATTTCGACACCCAGGAGCCACTACCCAAGGAGATGCTAGACAAGTTATTGGCCGCCAAAAATTACCAGGCGGCGCTGTTTATCCTGCGTCAGTTGGAGTTTGGGCTGTTCGATTTCCGTATGCATTACGAATATAGCGCCGAGCAGGGTGCGCGTATTTTGCAGACCCTGGCGGAAGTGAAGCAGCAGGTGGCGGTTATGCCGGCCATAGAATGGAGCCGTTTCCCTCATGCGTTCAGCCATATCTTCGCCGGTGGTTACGCCGCAGGGTATTATAGTTATCTCTGGGCGGATGTGTTGGCGGCGGACGCCTGGTCGCGCTTTGAGGACGAAGGAATATTCAACCGTGCGACCGGTCAGTCTTTCCTGGACAACATTATTTCCCGCGGCGGTTCCGAAGAGCCGATGGCGCTGTTTGTCCGTTTCCGCGGCCGCGAACCTAAGCTGGACGCGATGCTGCACCATTACGGCATCCGGGGATAATGGCGCTGGGGCCAATATGCTTAAACCATGGGCCAGAGGTTGACGAATCGCGGCTGCAAGCCCTAGCGGAACGCTGGGGTTTGGTGAACGACGCGTCAGCAGTGATGGAGCTCGTGATGACGTCAGAGCGGCTGGAATTGCGCAAGCGTGACGAGCCCAAGTTGGGCGCCATTTTTGTTGATTTTACCGGCGGCGTGATGGCCCATCGGCGGCGTTTCGGTGGCGGACGTGGTGAAGCTATCGCCAAGGCCGTCGGGGTTAAAGGCAAGCGCTTGCCAGACGTGGTGGATGCCACCGCCGGATTGGGGCGCGATGCCTTTGTCTTGGCTGCGCTGGGCTGTCGGGTGCGGATGTTTGAGCGCCATCCGGTAGTGGCGGCGTTATTGGACGATGGATTACAGCGAGCTTATGCCGATCCACTGGTGGGACCCTGGTTGCGCGAGCGCCTGACCTTGGTGCATTGTTCCAGTTTGACCGGTCTAACCGGGCTGCAGCCGCGTCCAGACGTGGTTTATCTGGATCCGATGTTTCCACACCGGCAAAAAAGCGCGTTGGTTAAAAAAGAGATGCGGGTATTTCAGTCGCTGGTAGGGGCCGATGAAGATGCGGATGAACTCTTGGCGCCCGCTCGGGCGTTGGCGACTCGACGCATCGTGGTAAAGCGGCCAGACTACGCCGAGCCGCTAGGCGGCGTAGCGGCGCAAGCGCACATCACCACAAAAAATCACCGTTTCGATCTCTATACCCCAGACGAAAACCGGGTCTAAGTTCAATACCACCCATACTCCGCCCTCAACGCACCGAGTATGGGGTAGGATGACTATTATTCGTCGTATACTTCTTCATCATTGAGCGGAACGATAAGCATATCAACGTGCACAGTGTTGATTAACTGTCGGGCCGAAGACATCAGCTTGCTCCAGAAGTCCTGGTGATGGCCACAAAGCACCAGGTCGACATCATATTTATTAATGGCGTCCACCAATACCTGCCCGAGATCGCCACTGCCGCTAAGGACTTCCGTAATCGGGTAGTTGGCATTTTTCGATAACAAGGTCATGGCGTTTTGGGTTTCTTCGGAGATGCGTTTTTGCATATCGCCAAGATTGACGTCGATCAGTCCGGTATAAAGATCCGAATAATTGACGTCCACATGTATCAACGAAATCTTGGCATTATACGGTCTGGCCATTGATACGGCTTTTTCCACCAAAATATTACTTTCCGGTGAAAGGTCAACGGCGATCAGGATGTGTTTGTAAGACATAATTAGGCTCCTTGCAAAATGTCACTCGTTAGGCTCGTCGTGACGCGGGTAAATCATCCGGCATGTCTGTGACGTGTTAAGTTTACCACCCGATGGTATCGTAGAAGTGATGCGGGGATCACTATACCCGTCATCTTTCGCGCTGCAGGTGCGTTGGCTGCACTCTTTCACCCGAATCACTTACGAGAGTAAGCTCATCGGGGTTCATTTGCTTGCCGCCTGCCTGCAACGCGAAAGCTATAGGGTATGTCCGTCATCTTTCGCGCTGCAGGTGCGTTGGCTGCACTCTTTCACCCGAATCACTTACGAGAGTAAGCTCATCGGGGTTCATTTGCTTGCCGCCTGCCTGCAACGCGAAAGCTCATCGGGTGTACGATGCCGGTCGATCATGGCATTATCATGCTAACGTACCGAGAAATTGAGACAATATCAGCATCAACTGCTGGAGTAGAGTAAAAATTATTAATTATTCTGGGCGCGACTTTTAGTATAGCTTCTTAAAAATAGGGGATCTGCCAATATCTCTCGTGGGAGTATACTGAAGAGAGGCAGCGGTAAGGTTTTGGCACAATCAAAAAATTTTGCTATAAATCTATCATTTGTGTCGCTGCAATTGCTTTATTTTGACAAATATTTCCTACACTTATTATTGTTAGCAAATATGTTTTATAACGTCGCTCCGTTCTCGGTAACATGCATTTTTTGGGGTGGGCTTAATCAGCCTTGGGGGTTAGCCGTCAGGACGCATCATTCGCTGAAAAAAATGATATTTTGTTTCAGTGATGACTTGCGTCGCCGGGGGGGGTTTATGATTAACACTGTCGCGTTGTTATGGGCTTTATGTGTCGTCTGCGCCATCAATATGGCGCGCTATTACTCCTCATTAAGGGCTTTGCTCATTGTGCTGCGTGGGTGCGATCCGTTACTTTATCAATATGTTGATGGCAGCGGTTTTTTTACCTCCCACGGACAACCCAGCAAACAATTGCGATTGGTGCGTTATATCTACGCCCAACGTTACCTTGATCATCATGATCCGGAATTTATTCGCCGTTGTGAACGGGTGCGCGGGCAGTTTATGTTAACCAGCGCGTTATGTGGTTTGATCGTCGTGAGTTTGGTGGCGTTGGTTATCTGGCATTAAGCCTATACCTGCGATACGTTGCGTTGCAGATGTGTGGGTTTTCTGCCCAGTGGACTATTTAGGGTATAAAAAAGGCGACCAACGGGTCGCCTGTGTAAAATGGCTACCGGGGGCGTTAAATCAGTTTTAGCGCCACCCAGTACAGGCTACCTGATAATACGATCGCTACCGGTAGGGTAAGCACCCACGCCAGTAGGATATTCTGCACCGTTTTGCCCTGTACCCCGCCGCCGTCCACCAGCATGGTGCCCGCCACTGCAGAGGACAGTACGTGGGTGGTGGATACTGGCATGCCGGTATAACTGGCAGCGCTAATCGAAACGGCGGCGGTCACCTGCGCGGATAATCCCTGCGCATAGGTCATGCCTTTTTTGCCGATCTTCTCACCAATGGTGGTGGCGACCCGACGCCAACCTATCATGGTGCCTAATGATAACGCAACGGCGACTGCAACGATGATCCACAACGGCGCATATTCAACGGTTGCCAGCAGATCCTTGCGCAAATTATTCATGAACCGTTGAGCCTCATGAGAGGTTTCCGGCAGTTTAGCCACCTGGTCCGCTGTATCGGCGATACACATCAGCAAACGCCGCACGTGGGAGCGTTCAAAGGGTGAGAGCGCGTCAAAGCTTTGCAGATTATCAAGCAGCTTCATGGCCTGATTAATGGCTATCATCGCGCGTGAACTGTCGCAATAG
This sequence comes from Acerihabitans sp. TG2, assembly GCF_035013185.1. Taxonomy (NCBI): domain Bacteria; kingdom Pseudomonadati; phylum Pseudomonadota; class Gammaproteobacteria; order Enterobacterales; family Pectobacteriaceae; genus Acerihabitans; species Acerihabitans sp. TG2. The sequence continues at coordinate 59,512 of NZ_JAYGJO010000004.1, read as the reverse complement.
AATTCAGTGGAGCCGGTCGAGTCGGGGTTGGTATTGGGCGCAGGTATTATCGGTGGCTCGATTTCCACCACCTCTGGTAGTGCCATCTGATGTTGCAGATAATATTGCTGCAGGTTACTGATGGCATCCCGCGTACGGGCGATATCGTAACCCGTTGAGCTCATATTGACCACGAATCCCGCCGGTGCCACGCCAATAAGCACCAGCATAATCAGGCCGATACCTTTTTGTCCATCATTGGCGCCGTGGGCAAAACTTACCCCGGCCGCGGATAAAATCAGCGCGGTTCGCGTCCAAAACGGAGGTTTGCGCTTACCGTCTTTTTTTTCCCGTTCCGCCGGGGTCAGATGGATGCGTTGCCGTTTGGGGGTATCGCTCCAATAACGCCGCAGCAGGAACACCAGGCCACCCGCGACGACCAGGCCCACCACCGGAGAAATGATCAATGAAAGAAATACTTCAATCAGTTTCGGTATATTGAGCGCATCCAACACGGATGTGTCGGTCACCATTGCATTGGTCAGGCCGATACCGATGATAGCGCCGATCAGGGTGTGAGAGCTGGAGGCAGGTAAACCAAAGTACCAGGTACCCAGGTTCCAAATAATGGCCGCCAACAGCATAGAAAACATCATCGCCAGTCCATGGGTGGAATTGACGTTCAGCAGTAAGTTAACCGGCAGCAGATGAACAATGGCATAAGCCACACTTAGGCCGCCGAGTAGCACACCAAGAAAATTGAAGATGCCCGACATGCCTACTGCCAGTTGGGAACGCAGGGCGCGGGTATAAATTACGGTTGCTACCGCATTGGCCGTATCATGAAAGCCATTAATAGCCTCATAAACCAACACAAATATTAATGCGAGCACCAACATAAGACCGGTATGGAACTCCAGGCCGGTAAATAGATGTAGCATAGGGTTACGCCATTGATTGGACATGAACGGGGCGCATTATCTGCGACAATAGGCCCGGGGGAAAAGGGAAATATGACATTTTTATGACTTTTTTATAGGAACTACCTCCTTGACCAGCATTTTTTATGCTTTAAATCATAAGGATATCTATTTTTACGGTTTTTATCATTCGGTTACGTTGGCTTAACGCATCCTTGCCCATTACAATCAGCTGCCACCGGGCATACGTTTACCGGCCGGCCCGTTGTTTTTGCTCGGCTAAATTTTCGGTTAAAGAGAGAGAGGCAGCTTGGAACAGTACGATGTGGTGGTGATCGGCGCCGGTGCCGCTGGCATGTTTTGCGCCGCGCAGGCCGGGCAACTAGGGCTGAGGGTTTTGCTGCTGGATAATGGTAAAAAACCGGGGCGCAAAATTCTCATGTCCGGTGGTGGCCGCTGCAATTTCACCAATCTCCATGTCGAGCCTGCGGCTTTTCTCTCGCAAAATCCGCATTTCTGTAAATCCGCGTTATCGCGCTATACCCAATGGGATTTTATCGCATTGATGCAGCGCCATGGCATTGCCTACCATGAAAAGACCCTGGGCCAGCTGTTTTGTGACGACTCCGCGCAACAGGTCGTGGACATGCTGCTTAAGGAGTGTCAACTGGGGCAGGTCACGCTGCGCGTGCGCAGTGAGGTTGACGCCGTTGTACGGCAAGGCGACGAGTTTATGTTGACGCTGCCTGGGGGAACGATTAAAACGGCGGCCCTGGTGATTGCCACCGGTGGGCTGTCGATGCCGGGTCTTGGCGCCACGCCCTTTGGTTATAAAATTGCCGGGCAATTTGGTGTCCCGGTGATCCCCACCCGTGCGGCCCTGGTGCCGGTGACGTTACATAAACCCTTGCTTGAGCAGGTCAGCGCGCTGTCCGGTATTGGCGTGCCAGCACTGGTCAGCGCGGAAAACGGCACCATGTTCCGGGAAAATATATTGTTTACCCATCGCGGCTTGTCCGGGCCGGCTGTCTTGCAAATTTCCAGCTTCTGGCAAAGTGGCGAACATTTAACCATCAACCTGTTGCCGGATATCGATCTCGCCGTTTTCCTGGCACAGGAGCTGTGCGATCACCCCAATCAAAGCCTTAAAAATACGCTGGCAAAACTCTTACCACGCCGGTTTGTTGAAATGTGGTTTACCCTGTTATCAATTCCGGAGCCGACCCTTAAGCAACTGACACGACGCCAGCAAACCGATTGGGTGATGGCCCTACAGCAATGGCGGATTCAGCCGAACGGCACCGAGGGCTACCGCACTGCCGAAGTGACTCAGGGCGGTGTGGATACCCGCCTATTATCCTCCAAGACCATGGAATGCCAGCGCGTGCCAGGACTCTATTTTATTGGCGAAGTGGTGGATGTGATCGGTTGGCTGGGCGGTTATAACTTCCAATGGGCCTGGAGTTCGGCCTGGGCCTGCGCGCAGGCGTTGGGTGCTGTGCAGCGGCAATAACGCGTGCCAGTAAGATTTTCCTAGACTACATTTGGGTTATTAGCAGGTTCAGGATAATCCCCCCATAAAGCGGGAGACTCGTTAGGTAGAATCGTGTCGTAATATGATTTGCCTATCATCAGGATGCAGGTTTGGCCCATTCTCATGTCCGCACCCGCCATGGCGTCATGAAGACGCTGCAGTGTCCGGAAGTCCACGCACCTGAATCGGCTCCTTGACGGCATTGGCGGCGAGCAGGCGTTGAAGCGCGGAGATTGCAGTATCGGTGAGTTCATGGCCCTTGGAGAGCACCATCAAACCGTTGGTGGTGAGGATATCTTCATCTACCACCCAGCCAGGCATCAATTCGCTAAAGTGTGCCGTGCGCACGCCAGCCACGTTAGCGCGAAAATCAGCCAAGGCTTTGATGATGTCCTCAGGGATTGCCGGCTGCACCGCGCGCAGGATTTCCCACGGACGTTCCAGACTCCGTCCCCGGGCCGCGTGGCGCTCTAGTTCGAGGGTGGCGCGCAAGAGATGAGCGCCGCGGATGACCTCTATGGGTGCGCCGGGCGAGGCCGCCTTGGCCTGGTGGCGGATGATTTCGGCCACCAGACCAAGGCGGGGGATGCGTTCCACCAATCGGCCGGCGACATCCGGGTGTTCCTGAATGAGTTTCTTCTCGTCCTGCGAGAGTTTTCGCTGGGCCACGTCGGCCTGGATGATGTCGGCGGGGACGCCAACGCAGCCAATCTGGCTCAATGACGCGGCGATGGTATATATCCATTCATCAGGCCACCCCAGCTTGGGTAGCGCGTGGAGCACACCGGACTGAGCGAAAGCCGACCGCTGAAAAGCCCATGGCGCAACCATGGCGAGCACTTCAGTCAACGTTTTGACCGATGCGGTGAGGGTCGTTGCCAGCAATTCCTTTTCCGCGCAAATGAGACGGTGTTGACTGACTGCGTCGTTAAGCGCCGAAACCAGTTCCTGCTTGGGACAAGGTTTGCAAAGGTAGCGGAAGATAGCCCCCTTGTTGATGGCCGCGATGGAGGATTCCAGATCGGCCTGCCCAGTGAGGAGGACACGCACGCTGTCGGGTGAGACTTCCCGCACTTTGGATAGGAAAGTGGCACCGTCCATACCTGGCATGCGCATGTCGGACATGATCACGGCAAAATGCTCGCCCCGGGAAACCGCCTCCAAGCCGGCTTCACCACTGAGCGCCACCACTACGTCAAATTCGTCAAAGAGGTTTCGCTCCATCGCAGCAAGCACATTAGGTTCATCGTCTACGCACAGTACCCGGGGTAAGGCGGTTTCAGTCATCAAGAGTTTCCTGCGTGTGGGCGAGCATCTGCTGCCACAGGGGCAGTTGGTTCAGCACGCCAGTGTGTTCGAGATAGTCCATGTCGAGGACACCGTTGTTGGCGAGAGCGACCGCGACATGCACGGCACCGATCACGCCGAAGGTTTTATCCGCGCAACAGGAGGGCTGCACGTGATGTGCCACGGCTTCCACAATGTCCATGGGCAAACCCCACAAGGCGAGTAAGTACGCGCCGACTGCGGCGTGTAAGGGGGTATTGCCGCGCGTTGTGGTTGTCTCGGTGTCGGAATCCCTCAGTTCGGGAATAAGCCGAGCAATGTTGGCGAGTAGGGCCGCAGTCGGTTCCAGTCCCTGGTGGCCGGAAATGCGGGCGGCCAGGGTAGATGCGAGCAGGGCATTGCGTTGCAACCGGTCTACATAGGGGTCTGTCTTTGCGTCCGCAAACACCTGAGAAGCCAGCACGAGCAGTTTCACCTGATCCAGACCCAACCGGGTGATGGCGTTTACGACGTCATGAACGTGACTACCCCGGGTGAAATAAGCCGAATTTGCCAGTTGCATAATCTTGGCACTCAGGGCTGGGTCACTGCCTAGAAGCTCGGCGATATGTCGGGTATCGTTGCTGGGATCGGCAAGGAGGCGGCATACTTCGGTGAACACTTTGGGCGCGGCAGGGAGTCGGCTGATGCGGCCCACGGCCTCGACCACGATGGGGTCTTGGAACATGTCGCGCAGGGCCAGAGCGTTTGCTACCATCGTCAGCAGCACCGAGCTGTCGCAGGGTTTGGCGACAAACCGGTGAGCCACGTCCACCATACGCAAGGTGGCGCTGGGCTCAGAGTAGCCGGACAGGATGATCCTTATGGTGCTAGGCCAACGGTTGCGTACCTGCGTCAGCAATTCAGCGCCATCCATGAAGGGCATGCGCATGTCGGATATCACCACGTCGGCCGGTTCGTCCTCCAGCATCGCAAGGGCTTCCTGACCACTTGTGGCGAAGCGGCATTCCCATTCGTTGTCTTGCATCATGAGAGCCCGCTCAATACCGGAGAGCACCCGACTTTCGTCATCGACGAACATCACTTGCATGCAGGTTCCTCTTCTTTATCGCAGTGGAGGGGCAGTTGCATGATGAACGTCGTGCCCACGCCTTCTTGCGACTCGCAACGGATCTGCCCATCATGTTTGTCCACCACGGTCGAATAGACAATAGCGAGACCTTGGCCCGTACCTTTGCCTACGGCTTTGGTCGTGAAGAAAGGTTCGAAGATACGGTCGCGGATCCCCACTGGAATGCCACCTCCGTCGTCTTCGACCCGGATTTCCATATACGCGCCGTTTTGCGCTGCGGATACGATAATGCGGCCTTTCTCCTTGACGCCTTCCTTGATGGTGTCTGCGATGGCGTGGGCGGCGTTCACGACCAGGTTGAGAATGACTTGGCCGAGTATGTCGCGCAGACACGGCAGTTGCGGCAAGTTGTCCTCAAAGTGGGTCTCAAGTTCTGCCACGTATTTCCATTCGTTGCGGGCCACGGTCACCGTCGTGTTGATAACTTCGCGTACATCCACCCATTCTTTCTCGCTTTGGGCGGGGTGGGAGAATTCCTTCATGGCGCCGACGATCTTGGCAATATGGCCAAGGCCCTCCAGTGATTCGTCTAAGGCGCTTGGGATCTGATGGCGTAGGAATTCCACTTTAGTGCGTTTAATGACCGCGTCGAATTCGGCCACGACGGGCTCTGCGGCCATTTTCCCCCGCGCGACCTCGGCCAGTGCCAGGGCGGCGTCCAACAGGGTTATTAGAGCAACGGTGGCGGTCTTAACGAAACCCACATTATCGCAGACGTACTGGGTTGGCGTGTTGATCTCGTGGGCAATGCCGGCGGCGAGTTGACCGATGGACTCCATCTTCTGAGCCTGAAGCAACTGAGCTTGGGTTAAACGTAACTCGGCCAGCGCTTTTTCTAACTCATGCCGTTCGTTTTGCAACTCTAGTGTCTTGCGGGCAACCACCTTCTCCAGGCCCATATTTTGCTCCAGGATAGCAAAAGGCGTAGCGTTGCCCGGCCTCGCCTCTTGTGCGATGCGTCGCTTGAGTACCTCAATGGTCTTATCCCGGGCGGCGAGCTTGCGCTCGTATTCGGCGGCAGATGTTTCGAGCAAGGTTTCTTCAGGCAATGCGTGGTCCTCCAATGGCGACGCCCGTGAACGTTTGATTCACGTGCAATCCGTTGTATTGCTCGCCGTAGGTGGAAAAACCCACTACCCGGTTGTGTTTCATTATGCCGCCGATCTGCTGCTCAAGCCCTTCCTGTTCGAACTGGATACGGCGCAGGATGCAATCGCAGCCGATGATTACCGCAGGCTCAGGAATGGTCTCATGAACCTTGGCAAAGGCCTGCTCTAAGGTTCGCACGGGATCCTTTGCTTTGCCGATGGCGACGATCAATCCTTCCTCGATGGCGCAATAGCACGTGAGGGAGAAGTCTTCGTTCCATTTCAGGATGGAACGGACGTAGGGCTCATCGCCGAAGGAGAGCACCAGCGGGTTGCGGGAGAATACGGTCGGCGTCAATTCGTCCACCGTGAGGCCCAAGGCTTGTGCGTAAACCTGAGCGGCAGGTTCGCCGTTTATCTCCAAGATGAGTCGCTTCTCTGGATCGGCCTCGGTGATGACCAACTCCACCCCGCCGGCCTCGAAATGCTGGACCTTAAAAGTGGTGATGGGCGAATGGGTCTCAACGACGGCGAATATCGCGGCGTCGGAAATAAACTGCCCATTTCCATCATAAACATAGGTCTTTTCGAAACGCAGGTCATCGCCAGCGGAACCACCGATGATGGGAACATTACCAATCTGCTGGTAAAGGTTCGCGACCAGGCGTTCTTCGGCCATAGAAAGGCCGTCTACCAGCAGCAGACCGAAGCGTTGCAGGTTCGGTCTGACCTCACTGTCGTGACGAATGGCTTCGGCAATGTCGGCCACTACTGCGGTGTGGTTGAGTAAAGGGTGAATCATGAAGGCGCGGGTGCGGAAGTTTTCGCCCAATCCAAGACCCAATAGTCCAGAGTGCTGGAAACCTTCGGTGCCAATTTGCCCAGAGGAGGTGCAACCTATGCAAGGGCAGGAGAACGCGTTCTTCAACTCCCGACCCAAAACATCCAGATCGTAGTCTGGAGAGCAGAAAAAAATGACGGTATCAATGCCTTCATGGCCAATCTGGCTAGCAAACTCGGCGACAGCCTGGACCGGATTCGGTGATTCGCTACTGGCATATTTGGGTTGGATATTCACGACAAGTTCTCCTGATGTTAAGTAGAAGCTTTCGTCTGCGATCCTGCGTTTGTTCGATTGAAAATTTTGTACGTTATTCTGATGCGAAGAGATTAGGTGCTTGTGTCGCAAATAGCAAATATGTAGACTTTTATTTTGTCGATGTACCCCGTAAACCTGCTAACGCCAATAGTTATGTTGTATTTCACCGAATGCGTATTGACAGCACTTATTATCCCGGCACAGGGCGGTGTTAATAGGGACGAAAACCTGCTATATAATGAATTATACACATTCTCGATAATTAAAAATATAAAGGTTTCATATGGTTAACCCTAAGGATATCACCATGACTGCTGAGGAATGCAGACATTTTCTCAGCAGTTATTCTTTTGGCTCGCTGATCACTGCGGATCTTCAAATCAGCCACGTTCCCTTTATTTTTGCACAAGAGAATATTGTAGAGATTCATCTGGCATCAGGTCATCCACAATTGACTTCACTAAAGGGCGAAATGTGCCTGCTGAATGTCTTAGGCCCTCATGCGTTTATTCCAACACATTATTACCTCACCAAACCAGCAGTACCGACGTGGAACTATGCTTCGGTGAACCTCAAAGGGATCGCTACGCTGATGTCTTCCCAACAACTGAGCTTGTCGCTGGATAAAATGCTGGGGGTGTATCAGCCAGAACTTATTCAGGATAAGCAAACTCTTCCCGATGAATTCAGACAAAAACTGATGTCTGCTATTACTGGCGTAAAGATCGACTTGAGAGAAATGAATGGGAAACTTAAGCTAGGGCAGCACCGCTCTGCGGCAGACCAAGGCAATGTATTCGAACAACTGGCTAAAGGATCAGAAGAAAATCGATGTTATGCCCGTTTTGCTCAGGACTGGTTGGCCACCTACCGCCCCTCGGTGCTAATAACGGATCCCGCAGCTCGGTGATTTATCCAATACTGTATGGGGGGCTGAAAGAGTGAATAATGGATGGCACTTAATCGCGCCATAGCATGTCCATTGGCACCGCCAATCCATTTGGGACATGTTTTAGCGGCAGTATATTATTGCCGGTATAAAGCATGATGCCACCCTGCCAATCACTGCCGGCCTGTTGCGCTAGATGGGCCAGTCCTGCTCCGTCTTTGGCCTGAATGCTGGCCGCTTTTTTAACTTCAACCCCCCAAACATAGCGACCTTGCTCAATCACTAAATCAACTTCTATTTGATCTTTGTCGCGATAATGGGAAAACCGCAGTTCGTTATCAACCCATCCCGACTGGCAAATCAATTGCTGTACTACGAAGCTTTCCAGCATCCCACCAAATGCGTCGCTTTGATTATGCCAATCTCCTGTTTTCAGGTTACGCAGCGCGCAGGCTAAACCAGAATCTATCATATGGATCTTTGCTGCTTTCACTAACCGTTTGGCGTGGTTTTTATGCCAAGCCGGTAGGCGCCGCACCAAAAATAACTGCTCAAGTATAGTCAGGTATTTATCCACGGTCTCCCGTTGCACCCCCAGGTCTTTTGCCAAGCCGCTTAGATTAAGTAAATTACCGGTCCGAAGGGAGAACAGCTCGATAAGACGGCGTAATTCATTGCCATCGCGGATGTTGGCAATATCTTTAACGTCACGTTGGATAATGGCATTGAGGTACTGTCTATACCATTGACGGGCTCGATCCGGCGTACGGGTGTTAGGCTCAGGATAACCGCCGCTAATCACGGCTTCTGCCACGTTCTGGATCTGCCTTTGTTGACCTTGGATTTTTGCCGTTATTTCGCCGTCGATAAGCCTTTGTAGCAATGATTTATTGGTGTGCTGTTTTTCTTGCTCCGATAGTGGTTGCAGATAAATCACTTCCATACGGCCGGCTAGCGATTCCTGCACGCCTGGTAACAGCAGGAGATTGGCCGACCCGGTAAGAATGAATCGACCTGGTTGGCGATTGGCGTCGATGGCACCTTTAAGCGCGGGCATGAGTTCCGGTACCCGTTGTACCTCATCCAGGATCACTCGCTCGGGTAGCCCCTGGATAAAACCGGTTGGATCTAGCCTTGCTGCATTGAGCAGCGTTGAATCATCAAGGCTAATATAGCCTCTGGCAGGATCAATCCTCTTCGCAAGTGTGGTCTTACCTACCTGGCGTGGCCCCAGCAGGCAAACGGCGGGCGTATCTTGTAATGCTTCGAGAATCTGGGGCGTCAATAAGCGTGGATGTATCGATAAGTCGGTCATGGCAAGTCCGCGTTCTTCACCTGAGTAAGGTGGTTTCTCCGGTTATTTACGGGTTATTATAGCGGCTAATTGCTGGTTATAGTAGCGTCTAATTGCTGGTTAACTCTCCGTCCAATTGCTGGTTAACTTTCCGTCTAATTGCTGGTTAACTTTCCGTCCAATTGCTGGTTAACTCTCCGTCCAATTGCTGGTTATGCTAGCGTAACCTTGTTGCTTAAATTGATCGACGTCGCGGGCTGTCATTGCGAGGACGTATGGGGAATCAGGTTCAGTGTTGGCCTTGACAGGTTCAGCCGGAAGTCGATTGTTTAACAGATTGTTTTTTGTTTTATTTGTCTGTATAAATAAACAGTTATTAGTTTTATCTATCTTTGTTTAGGCGATAAAAAAGTTTATTATTCTTTTAATAACAATATGTTAATAAGGGGATCACATGAGTATAAAATTTGTTAGTAAAGCCTCTCTGCCTATCACGGGAATACGGGTTACCGGCCCTTATGCCGAGTCTATTCCGTTGGGTTTCGACGCGCTTTCCCGTTGGGTTGAGCGTCATGCTATCGACGCCAAGGATTGGGTGGCGCTATATTGGGACGATCCCTCCCAAGTGGCGCCTCAAGCGTTGCGGGCTGACGTAGCGGTGGGCTTCCCCGCGGAGGCGGTACTGCCTGAAGATAGTGCGGTGACGATGGTTAAACAAACGATTCCGGGGGGATTATTTGCTGTCTATCACACCAAGGTGACCAAGGACAATTTCTCTCAAGCGTGGGAAGATTTTTATACGGCGTTGGCAGGTAGTGAATATCACCCGGTGAAAGGGGCGTGCTTTGAACGCTATTTAGATGATGGTCGTTCCGGAACCTATGAGATTGAGATTTATCAGTCGATTGCGAAAAACGATTGATCCACCTCGCCCGGTGGGTCGCTCCCCCGTGGTATAAGTTGTTCCAGGGGGAGGGCCGACCGTTGATGCATTACCGCGGGCATTAGCGGCGTGGTTTTACCACCATGCTGATCCCTGCCAGGATGGTCAGTCCGATAGCAAAATAACCTACGCCAAGCCAGCCACTTTTTTGCCAGGCCATCATTGCCCCCATCGATCCCAGAGTGCCACCAAGGAACATGCCGCCCATAAACAGCGTATTTACCCGGCCCTTGGCCTCTTCACGTAAACCATAAATTACATGCTGGTTGGCAATAAGCGCGCTTTGCACACCAAGGTCGAGCAATACCACTCCCAGCGTCAGACCTACTAGCGACGTCCAACCGATAAACAACAGCCAGGCAGCCAGGGTCAGCGAGACACCCAGAATAATCACGGGCCTGCCGCCGATGCGGTCGGCCAGCCTACCGGCGGCGGGAGCAGCGAACACGCCCACCGCGCCGACGATGCCGAATAACCCGGCAATGCTGGAACCTAAGTGATAAACCGAGTGATCCAAATAAAGAGCCAATATGGTCCAAAAAGCACTGAATGAGGCGAACAGCGCTGCCTGGGTTAGTGTCGCCTGCCGTAGCTGAGGTTCTTCACGCCACAAATGTACCATCGATGCCATCAGCGCTGGATAACGCAAGGTGATCTGTTGTGGCGCTGTGGCCTTAGGCAGCATTCGTGCCATTATAATGGCACCCAGCAACGCTAGCGGCACGCCTAGTAAAAACATGGCGCGCCAGCCAGCATAGGCAGCCACCAGACCGGCCAAGGTTCTGCTGAGTAAAATTCCGCTCAGCAGCCCGCTCATGACGCTGCCCACCACCGCACCACGCCGGGCAGGACTGGCCAGGGAGGCTGCCACCGGCACGATCTGTTGTGCTGCCGTGGCGCCGATACCCAATAACAACGACGCTGCCAATAGCGCCCAGCCGGTAGGCGCTACCGCCGCCAGCAGCGACGCGAGCGCTAGCATCATAAACTGCGCCACGATAAGCGTACGGCGTTCAAACAGATCACCCAAAGGAACCAGCAGCAACAATCCGGCAGCATAGCCTAACTGCGTCACTGTCGGGACCAGCGCCGGACCAAACTGGCTGGGAAAGCTGGCCGATATCACCACCATCATGGGTTGATTGTAATAAATATTCGACACGGCGATGCCGCAGGCCGCCGCCATGGAAAAGATCAGCGATGGACTAATAATGCCGGTTTGGCGTTGAGGTATGCTGGCTATACTTGACATTTTTTTCCCGCTTGATGAGGTGCCGTCACCACGACGGACGGCCGATAGGGCTAAGCATAAGGCGAGGGTGCCTCGGCCGGAAGGCCGCGTGTAACTATAGCTTTTATTCCTTCGAGGAATAATTGGTGGTTTAAGCCGAAGCTGTGCCGAAAATCTGGGCAAAATAGTCGACAAAAGCACGGGCTTTAGCGCTGGCCAGGTGGCCGGTGGGGAAAATGGCCCAAAGATCCATGGTCGGCATTTGCCATTGGTTAAGCACCGTCACGACGTCGCCACTGGCCACCTCGGGCTCGAACATCCACTGCGAGGCCATGGCCAGCCCCAGCCCGGAGAGCACAACGGTGCGGATGCCTTCAGCGGCGGAGACCTGTATCCGGCCTTGTGCATTGATCACCCGCTGCTCTTGTGCGCGGTTAAACACCCATCGGGCACCGCCGCCCCGGCTTTGGGTATATACCACCGCCTGATGGTTTAGCAGATCCTCCGGGGTTTGTGGTTCGCCATAACGGGCAAAATAAGCCGGTGTGCCCACGATAACCAGGCGCCGTGTGCACAGCTTACGTGCCACCAGGCTGGAATCATTTAACGCACCCAAGCGCAGTGCCACGTCGATCCCCTCGGCCACCAAATCGATATGGCGGTCGTCAAGAACCACATCGATGATCAGCTTGGGGTGTGCGTCCAGAAACGGCCCCAACTGTGGCAGGATATGCATTCGGGCGAAGGTCACCGGCGCACACAGACGTAATCGCCCGGTTAATCCGCTGCCCGAGCCGCGCGCGGCCACCTCTGCCTCGTTGATATCTTCGATGGCTCGTTTGGCGCGTTGATAAAACGTTTCTCCTGCTTCGGTGGGGGTAAGCCCGCGCGTTGAGCGAATCAACAGCCTGACACCCAGACGCTCCTCAAGCTGCGCAATCGTTTTGGAAACAGCCGGCTGACCAATATTGAGCCGTCGCGCAGCGGCGGAAAACGAGCCGGTTTCCAGAACATAGACAAATGTTTCCATTGCGGCGAGTCGATCCACAATATGCCTCCGGGGAATAACGTCTGGTCCACAGTGTAACCAGCCAATGCAGATCGCGGCAAAAACAATTATTAGATGTTCAGGCCCGATATTATCCCGCTTGCCACACGCCGTTGCTTTTGCTGCTGGTTATGCTCAAGCATCTCCGGTCGCATGACGTTTAGTGCCCCGGTAGGGCACATTTCCACACAGGCCGGGCCTTGGCTGCGCCCGCTGCACATGTCACATTTTAGTGCCGTGGCATAATGGGCTGCAGGACGCGTATCCGCGACGGCCGTGCCGATGATGCTAACGCTTATCATGCCAAACGGGCATGCCAAGGTGCAGGCTTTGCAACCAATGCATAAGGACTGCCGCACCTGGACACTGTTTTGTTGATAAACAATCGCTCCCGCCGGACAGGCATTGGCACAAGGTGCATTTTCACACTGCCGGCACAATACCGGCATGGTGATCATGGCGGTTTTTACCACCTTAAGCCTGGGGCTAAATGTCGCCGGCGAGACTGTCCTCTCCGGGCTATGTGCTGTTGCACAGGCAATCTCGCAGGTGCGACAACCGATGCATTGCGTACTGTCGACGACGATAAACTGATTCATTTTCGCTCCCCGCCGGCGTTATAACACATTCAGATAACAGCTGATGCTTTCCGCCGCTTTGCGGCCCTCGGCAATGGCAGTCACAATCAGATCGGCACCACGGACAATATCTCCGCCGGCAAATATCTTGGCATTGCTGGTCTGGTAAGGATAGCCCGATACCGTCGGCGCCACGACCCGCCCCTGTTTATCCAGTACCACATTGTGATCGGCCAGCCAGGTCATGCGATGTGGACGGAAACCAAAGGCCATGATCACCGCGTCGGCGGTTATCATATGCTCTGAACCGGGTATGGCCACCGCCTGACGACGCCCATTTTCGTCAGGTTCACCCATGGCGGTACTGACCATGGTCACCCCGATGACGTGGCCTTCAGGCGACGTCTCGATGCGTTGCGGCAGTTGATTGAACATAAACTCTGCTCCTTCTTCGCGAGCGTTTTTCACCTCACGTTTGGAGCCGGGCATGGTTTTCTCATCGCGACGGTAGGCGCAGATCACCCGCGTGGCACCGTGGCGCAGCGAGGTCCGCACGCAGTCCATGGCAGTGTCGCCGCCGCCCAGCACCAGCACGGTTTTGTCCTGCATACTGACATAAGTATGTTCGTCGGAATCTGGATAACCCATCAGATGACGCGTATTGGCGATCAGGAAGGGCAGGGCATCAAGTACCCCTTCCGCCTGCTCATTCTCTAGTCCTGAACGCATCGATTGGTAAGTGCCAACCCCTAAAAACAGGGCATCGAACTCGCTGAGCAATTGTTCCATAGTGATATCACGTCCAATCTCGGTATTGAGCCGAAATTCCACGCCCATGGCACTAAAGATCTCCCGCCGCCGGGTCATGACGCTTTTGTCCAGTTTAAAGGCCGGAATGCCAAAGGTGAGCAGTCCGCCAATTTCAGGATAACGGTCGAACACCACCGGCGTTATTCCGTTGCGCACCAAAATATCGGCACAGCCAAGCCCGGCCGGTCCGGCACCGATGACAGCCACCCGTTTGCCGGTAGGAACAACCTGAGACATATCTGGCCGCCATCCCATGGCAAACGCTGTTTCGGTAATATAACGCTCAATATGACCGATAGTCACCGCACCATGGCGCTCGTTGAGCGTGCATGACTGCTCGCATAGCCGGTCTTGAGGACAGACGCGGCCGCAGACTTCCGGCAGGCTGCTGGTTTGGTGGCTGAGTTCAGCCGCTTCAACGATCCGCCCCTGATTAGCCAGTGTGATCCACTGTGGAATTGCGTTATGCAGTGGACAGGTCCATTGGCAAATCGTCTTTTCACCGCAGCTCAGGCAGCGTTCGGACTGTTCGATAATCTGCGTTTCGCTAAACGGCTGGTAGATTTCGGCAAAGCCGGTTTTGCGTAGTTCCAGCGGAATTTTAACCGCCTCTAACCGGGGCGTCCGCGGTAGATCCAGCAAATTGATCCGCGGTTGAGTGCTACGGGCGTTCGGCATGGGTAACTCGCCGAGGGGGCGGGCACCGGCAATCAGATAGCTGGCCGGATCTTTTAGCGCGGCAGCAAAACGTTTTTGCTGTTGCTCCGCGGCAATTTGCTGTTCGTCGACCAACTGCAGCGCCTGTGTCGGGCAAGCGCTAACACAGGCTGGCTGGTAGTCCTGATCGACGCATAAATCACATTTCTGCGCTTCGGTTCTTTCATAAGCTTCCGCCAACCGCTGGCTCGCAGGCTGCACGGTTTCGGTCACCACCGTCATCATGCCAAACGGGCAGGCGATCACGCATCCTTTACAACCGATGCATCGCTCCTGCAACACCTGAATGGAATCGTGGCTCCGGATAATGGCGTCATTAGGACAGGCACTGGCGCAAGGGGCATCTTCACAATGGTGGCAGGATATCGCGATGCTGGCTTTTACGCCTTTGATGACGCGAAGCCTGGGTGTGAAGTCCTCACGTTTACTGGGAAACAGGCCGCCATGGTGGGCGACCACGCAAGCCACTTCACAACTACGGCAGCCAATACAGGCCTCGGATTGTGCAACGATAAAACGATTCATCACTCTTTTCCTGCCGGGGCATGCCCAACGGCGCATCAATGTAGGGAGCTGTTGCTTGGTTTGTGGTCATTCGGTGTACTGCCTAAAAGCCCTATAGTTATAATGGTTACTCTTTCTGCAATGCAATCCTTTTTTTATCCACCCGGAATTTTGTTCTCAGTTATATGAACTCGGCGTGGAGTGCTTGTGCAGGCTGTGAAAAATAACCGTCTAGCTTGGGGTAAATGCCCAATTGCGAAATCATTTTGTGGTCTGAGGTAGACCCAGGCAAAAAATGCGATTTTGGGCATACGCCTGTAGATTTGGTCATCTGTACCATGATCCCTACCAAAGATTTCGTTATAGTCAGTAACATTTGTTCACAGGGCGGTTCCTGATTACGACGCCCCTCGCAGTGAGAATGATATCCATGTCTGGTCCTTCACCTCAGCCGACCGCCAGTGGATGGCGTCTCAATCTGAATATCTTGTCTATCGTGGTGTTCAATTTTGTTAACTACCTGACTATCGGCTTGCCGTTGGCGGTTTTACCAGGTTATGTCCATAACCACATGGGCTATAGCGCGTTTTGGGCCGGTCTGGTAATCAGCTTACAATATCTGGCCACCCTGCTTAGCCGACCCTGGGCCGGACGTTATGCAGATCGGGTTGGGGCAAAACGTATTGTGGTGCTAGGGCTATTTGGTTGCCTGCTGAGTGGCATTTGCTATTTTTTATCACTGCTTGGCGACACGATACCGCTACTCGCGATGGGCATGTTATGCACCGGTCGGGTGATCCTGGGCGTCGGTCAGAGTTTTGTCGGGACCGGTGCAACGCTCTGGGGAGTAGGTGCCGTGGGGTCATTACATATCGGCAAGGTCATTTCCTGGAATGGTGTTGCGAGCTACGGTGCGCTGGCGGTAGGGGCACCTCTGGGCGTGTGGTTATTTTTCCTCGGTGGATTAGGACTATTGTCAGGGGTAATCATTGCGGTATGTGTGTTGGCCATTATGGCCGCCATCCCTCGCCAACCGGTTAAGACCGCCGGGGGTAAAAAAATCCCCTTTAGCGCAGTAGTGGGACTTATTTGGCGTTATGGGTTGGTATTGGCGTTTGCCTCCTGCGGCTTCGGTGTCATCGCCACGTTCATCACGCTATTTTATGAAGATAAAGGCTGGAGTGGTGCGGCCTTTGCCTTGACGCTATTTAGTCTGGCGTTTGTCGGCGCCCGCTTGCTCTTTCCCAACAGCATTAATCGCCACGGTGGGTTACGGGTATCTATGCTGTGTTTTATCGTTGAGATCGCCGGTTTACTCCTGGTCTGGCAAGCCGTGACACCCTGGATGGCGCAGATAGGCGCATTGTTGACCGGTGCCGGATTTTCCCTGGTCTTTCCCGCCCTGGGTGTGGTGGCAATGAAAGCGGTACCGCCGCAAAACCAGGGTAGTGCCCTCGCGACCTTTACCGCCTTTATGGATCTATCGTTAGGCGTGGTTGGCCCGCTGGCAGGGGTATTAATGGCCCATGCCGGCGTATCCTCCATCTACCTGGTGGCGGCAGTGCTGGTACTGGCGGGTTTGATCATGACGTTAATGCTTCGGCGGCGGGTGTTGCGTAACCGGGCGTCAGGTCAAGTGAGCTGACCCGTCATCTTTCCCGCGGCAGGTGCGTTGGCTACACGCTTTCACCCGAATCACTTACTTATGTAAGCTCATCGGGTTCATGCGCTTGCCGCCTTCCTGCCACGCGAAATCTATAGGGTAGCACCCGTCATCTTTCCCGCGGCAGGTGCGTTGGCTACACGCTTTCACCCGAATCACTTACTTATGTAAGCTCATCGGGTTCATGTGCTTGCCGCCTTCCTGCCACGCGAAAGTGGCTATTTGATGACGATGGTATTCAATATGGCTTCGGCGGCACTTTGCGCTTTTTGCTGGTTGTCGGCGGGCAAGGTGATTTGCATCGTAAGCAGATGGTCAGCCATCTTAGCGAAAATGACCGAGGAGTAGGCGGGTTTACCGCCGCTGGAAACAATACTGTCAAACTGCTGCAGAGTCTGGCCATTAACGATGACGGCCTTGTTGGTCACGACCTGCAAATCCGGGTCACGAGCGCGCTGCTGCTCTTCAAGCCGCTGGGCCAGGACATCCAATCCTACGGTGGTACTGTCGCCGAGGATAACGATAATTGCCTTATGCCCGCTATTGTCGGCGTAGACATGCATATTATTGGCTTGGGTACCGACTTTACCGCTTTGGTCGCTCATATCACTCGGCAAGGTAAAAACCAGTTTTCCATCCAGCAGAGAGACTTTATTTTCCGACTGGGTCTGCGCTGCTCCATTGTCAACCGGGGTGGCAGCGTCATTTTTATTGTCACAGGCCGCCAACCCGATAATCAACAGGCTAATGCCCAGGTACTTCGCTACTTTCTGCATAAATTTCCTTAATACTCCATATGTTCAGCCGATCTGCCGAAGCGCGTCAAGGCGTGTTAATCAAACACGATTTGATATAAGAAAAATAGTATCACCTGAACGCAGTTACGTTTTTTTTAGGCTCTTTATGTGATGCCTATGTGCTAAGGATAACGCAAAACCTACCTCAACCGGGTTGGAAAAATGCGTTGTGGCTCGGTTTCCCCAGATTCTTAAGGAGCATGTTCAGCAGAACACCGTACATCGGTAGGAAAAATACCATACTAATAAGTAGCTTGAAGCTATAGTCCACCAAGGCAATCTCTACCCAATGGGTGGCCATAAAGGGATCGGTACTGTGATAAAAAGCGATAAAAAAGAACGCCAGCGTATCGCTGATATTACCAAACAGCGTTGATGCCGTGGGCGCTACCCACCAACGAAAACCGCGCCGTAACCGGTTGAAGACATGCACATCAAGGATTTGCCCCAGCGCGTAGGCCATAAAGCTGGCGCAGGCAATGCGCGCGACAAACACATTAAACTGGCTGAGCGTGGCGAAACCCTGCCACGTACCTTGGTAAAACAGGCAGGATACGCCGTAGGATACCAGTAGCGCCGGCACCATGACCGCCAGAATAATCTTGCGAGCCAGGGGCGCGCCAAAAATCCGCACCGTCAAATCGGTAGCAAGGAAAATAAAGGGGAAAGTAAACGCACCCCAAGTGGTATGGAATCCAAAGATGCTGACCGGCAATTGTACTAAATAATTGCTCGACGTGATGATAATGAGATGAAATAACGCTAGCCAGATCAGCGCATGCAGCCGCTGACGGGGGGTAAATGTAAACATTCTGTGGCCTTTTTTAACGAATGGGGTGAGGGAACCCAGAACTACCGATCGGTAACAACCAACGCGGATAATGACGCGGCGGCATAATACGCGAGCGGCCGAAGATTGCAAGAGTTGAGTTTACCATCATTATCAGCGAAGCTTGCTGATAAATATCACTGGCGTAGACTCATAACGCTAAATCTATTGGCTGTATATAAACCACCGGAAGCTGAAAATGCTTATGTCAGATCCCTTCGCTGCTGCCGATCTCACTCTTGATGCCCAGGGGCTGCGTTGCCCCGAGCCGGTGATGATGGTGCGTAAGACCGTGCGTCAAATGGAAACAGGTCAAACTTTGTTGATTATCGCCGACGATCCCGCCACTACGCGCGACATTCCCGGTTTCTGCCGCTATATGCAGCACACATTGGTGGCCCAGGTCACGGAGCAATTGCCCTATCGTTACCTGGTACGCAAAGGATAATCTCAGAAGTATAATGACCGAACGATTAAAAAATGTCCGGCAAAATAGCTGGCTGCGATGATTGCTCTGGCCGCGTTAAAGGGATAGCGGAAACGGCTGACCAACCACAAGACGGTGGAGATCAGCAAAAATCCCGTGCCCGCCAGCAGGGACAGACTATGATCGCTGCTGCGGGCAAAATAGTGCTCCCCGGCAATCCAGACCATTAATAATGTCATGCCAATATAAGTGCATACCGGCCAACGCAGTTCCGCCAGATGTTGCCATAGTACAGCGATCAGTGCCGCGCCGATTATCAGCAGCAGGATCGGCAAAGGCCAGAATACGCTGAATGTCATTTGACTGGCGAAGCCTATGGTATAGAGCAGATAGGACAGAAAATAAGCGCCGATCACATAAATGATCCGCTCGTCGCGCAGCAGCAGTAATGCATCGCCGACCATGGTCGCCACCAGACCCAGGATTATCAGGTATCCCGCTGGGGTTAACACGGGGGTCTGAGCAGCCAAGGCCAACAACAGCAATAAGGTGACCGGTTTAAATAACCAGCGCTGCCACACCGGCCCGCGATAGGTGGCATCGACAAATAGCCAACCGGAAAAAACCACTGCGATAAATGACCAAAGCATTTTTTTATCCTTAATTGTGCGGTGAGATGGCCTTCCCTGAACAAACGATGGAGACAATAGGGACGGATTGCGGCGGGTGATGAACCTCTTTTTAGGGGATTGCCCCGCGTTTAACCAAGATTTAGTCAGGGAGATGTGCGGCCAGCTTACTTCATGGTATGTTAGCGCCAGATTTTATCCAAGCAAAACACATTTGCCCAGAATTGTGGGGGATAGCCGGGTTATGAGCAGCGAACAGCCATTATATCGCATTCAATTTATCAATAATGGCAAAAACTATCAGCTTTACGTGCGTGAGCTGAATCAGAGCACCATGTTCGGTTTCATTGAGATCGGCGACTTTGTTTTTTACAGCCAAAGTGCCGTATTAGTGGACCCGTCAGAAGAAAAACTAAGAACGGAATTTGACGGCGTTAGCCGCAGTTATATTCCGTTGCAGGCGGTGATCCGCATCGATGTGGTCACGGAAAAGGGCAGCGCACGCATATCCGATCTTGGCGATAATGTTACCGCTTTCCCTTATTCTCCTGGCAAGAAGCCAACCTGACAGCGCGACCGCTTAACCGACCCGGTTTTGCGAACGCTGCTTTTTTTGCCATGCCAGCATTTCAAACACGCCGAATAAAAACATCTTCGCCTGAAATACCCGGCTAAGTTTTGGTTCATCCCGCGTCAGGGTTGCTTTTAACAATATCAGCTGCAGCCCATGCATTGCCACCATAAAAAATAGCGCGAAGTCGAAAAAGAAATTTAACGGCCTTTGGAAGGGGTGAATCAGGTTGAACAGCAAAAAAACCCAGATCAGTAACATCAAAAAACGGCCAAAATTAATTCCCATCATCATGCTCCCGTTGACTATCTTGGCGGATAAACAGCCGGTAGGCAACCTGGCCGGCAACCTTCTCCCGGTGCAGTCGCCAGTGTGGCGGTATGGACACTGTAGGGCCGTCTATTTCTGTTTCAATATAGATCCAAGCCTCCGGCGCCAGCCAACCATGCTCTTCGAGTAATAGCACTGTTCGCTCAATAAATCCTTGATGAAATGGCGGATCCAAAAAAATCAAATCATAGGGCGTTCCCTGGGTTGCCAACCAGCGCAGACTATCGGTATGAATGACCTGCCCACGATCGGCACAGAGCAGGCGCAGATTTTTTTCCAATTGAACTGCCACCGCCCGATCCTGCTCGAGCAACATGGTGGTGGCGGCATAGCGTGAAAGGGCCTCGAGACCCAACGCACCGCTACCGGCAAAACAGTCTAGGCAGCGTGCGCCTTGAATCATCGGCGCCAGCCAGTTAAACAAGGTTTCCCGTACCCGATCGGTGGTCGGCCGCAGGCCTGGGCTATCGGGCACCGGCAACTTACGCCCGCGCCATTGGCCGCCGATCAGCCGGATTTGTCCAGCCGGGCGCGAAGGGATTTTTTTCGCTATGGATGTCTTATTATTTGCCAAATCAGTAAAAAAACCACGTAGGAGCGAGAATGTCCTATTCTACCGGCCCGCTGGCTCGGGGGGAATGTTAATTATCAGTTGTTTGAATGTATCAGGGAAAACCCAACGCCATGCGTGTTGAGATCCAGAGAAAGTGGTAAACTATCAGGTTTATCAGTCACGTTATTCATCCGCCATGATTATTCGGCGAGGAGTGCAGTCGCATATGGCAAAAGAGAAAAAACGCGGTTTCCTATCGTGGTTGGGCATTAAGCAGCGCGACGATGCCCAAGAACGGAAACCAGAGGACCATCAGGACGCCGAAACGGGTACTGGTGTTGATGCTATCGCCGGGCAACCGGACGCACCTGCCATAGACCACACTATCTCCGCCGATGCTGCCAGGGAAACCGCCTTGGATATTGTGGACATCAGCGAACAGGTCGCGACACGGCAAAACGCCGGGTACTCTTCGTTGGACACGTCGTCAGCCGAATCCGGCGAAGTGGTGAGCGCCAACGCTACACCTGACGCCGCTGTGCCGGCAGTTGAACCTGACGACGCTCAGCCTGCTGCCGAGGAGGACACTTCCCTGGTCATCCGTGATCAGGCGGTGCAGGGCCTTGCTGATGACAACACTGGGGCAACGCTCGACGCTGACGGATCGGATCGAGTATTGCACTCCTCGTTGGGGGGTTCCGAGGTCATTGAGCCCACAGATGACGCGGAAACTGAGCGCAAACGTCCGACACGGGAAGGCTTTTTTACCCGTTTGAAGCGAGGGCTGGTTAAAACCAGACAAAATCTGGGTTCCGGATTTATCGGATTGTTTACGGGCAAGAAGATCAACGATGATTTGTTCGAGCAGTTGGAAGAGCAATTGTTGATTGCCGATGTGGGCGTGGAAACCACCCGCAAGATTATCGCTACCCTGATTGAACACGCCGATCGCCGGCAACTGAAAGACGCGGATGCGCTTTATGGCAAACTCAAAGAAGAGATGGCCGCTATTCTTGCCAAAGTCGATCGTCCGCTGGACGTCGGTGGCAAAACGCCATTCGTCATTCTGATGGTCGGGGTTAACGGTGTCGGCAAAACGACGACCATCGGTAAACTGGCGCGTCAGTATCAAGCGCAAGGTAAAACCGTCATGCTGGCAGCCGGCGATACCTTCCGCGCTGCGGCGGTGGAGCAATTACAGGTCTGGGGGCAGCGCAATCACGTTCCGGTGGTGGCGCAGCACACCGGCGCCGACTCCGCCTCAGTCATTTTTGATGCTATCCAGGCGGCGAAGGCCCGCGGCATTGATGTGTTGATTGCTGATACGGCGGGGCGTTTGCAGAACAAGAGCCATTTGATGGACGAACTCAAGAAGATTGTCCGCGTCATGAAAAAACTGGACGTGGATGCCCCTCATGAGGTTATGCTGACGCTTGATGCCAGTACCGGGCAGAACGCCATCAGCCAGGCAAAATTATTTAACGAAACGGTACCTCTGACCGGGATAACCCTGACTAAACTGGATGGCACCGCTAAGGGGGGAGTGATCTTCTCCTTAGCCGATCGTTTTGCCATTCCGATTCGTTATATCGGTGTAGGGGAAGGTATTGAAGATTTGCGGCCGTTTAATGCCGTTGATTTTATCGAAGCGTTGTTCTCGCAAGAAGAGTAATGCGTTGCCCCAAAAGATAAGTAGGTTGCCCGAGAGGATTAAAAAGGATGATTCGCTTTGAACAAGTCAGCAAAGCCTATCTGGGCGGACGACAGGCACTGCAAAGTGTGAATTTCCATCTTCGTCCGGCTGAGATGGCCTTTCTGACCGGCCATTCAGGGGCGGGGAAAAGTACCCTGCTGAAACTGATTTGTGGCATAGAACGCCCTAGCGCGGGTCATATATTTTTTGGCGGCCATGATATCAGCCGGTTGAAAAGTGGTGAAGTACCCTTCCTGCGCCGCCAGATCGGCATGATTTTTCAGGATCACCATCTACTCATGGACCGCACCGTTTACGATAACGTGTCGATGCCGCTGATTATCGCTGGCGCGAGTGTTGAAGATATCCGGCGGCGTGTGTCTGCGGCGTTGGATAAAGTCGGGTTGCTCGACAAGGCGCGGAACTTTCCGATCCAGTTGTCCGGCGGTGAGCAACAGCGTGTGGGTATCGCCCGCGCGGTGGTAAATAAGCCAGTGGTACTCTTGGCCGATGAGCCTACCGGTAACCTGGACGATGCCTTGTCGGAAGACATTTTACGGTTGTTCGAGGAGTTTAACCGGGTCGGTGTGACGGTACTGATGGCCACCCACGACCTTAGCCTTATTGCCCGACGGAGTTATCGCATTATGTCTCTCAGCCAGGGAAGAATTTCCGGGGGCATCGATGGCGAATAAATTAAACCGGCCCAAACATCGCGCCAATTCCGCCAAGAGCAAAGCGTTGCGCGGCGGCTGGCGCGAACAGTGGAGCTATGCCTGGCAAGATGCGCTGGGGGATCTACGCCGACAGCCCTTGGCCACCTTATTAACTGTTGCGGTAATTGCCATTTCGTTGACGTTGCCCAGTGTATGTTATCTGGTATGGAAAAATGTGAGTCAGGCAGCGGAGCAGTGGTATCCGACGCCGCAGCTCACCATCTATCTGGATAAAACCCTGGATGATGACGCTGCGTTAAAGGTACTGAACCTTTTAAAACAGGAACCGGGTGTGGAAAAGGTGAATTACCTGTCCCGCGAAGAAGCGATGGGTGAATTTCGCAACTGGTCCGGGTTTGGCGGCGCGTTGGATATGCTGGAGCAAAATCCACTGCCAGCGGTGGCCATCATTACGCCAAAACTGGATTTTCAAAGCGCCGACACTCTCAAGACATTGCGCGATCGGGTGGCTGCGGTTACCGGAGTTGATGAAGTCAGAATGGATGACAGTTGGTTTGCCCGGCTGGCGGCGTTAACCGGGCTCGTGGGACAGGTTGCGGCCACCATCGGATTGTTGATGATCGTCGCGGTATTCCTGGTGATTGGTAACAGCATCCGGTTAAGTATTTTCAGCCGCCGCGATACGATCAACGTGATGAAATTGCTGGGTGCCACCGATGGTTTTATCTTGCGCCCGTTCCTGAACGGCGGTGCCATGCTGGGCCTGGGAGGCGCTATTTTATCGCTGATTTTGTCGGAAACGCTGGTGTGGAGGCTGGAATCGATGGTGGCGAAAGTTGCCGCTGTGTTTGGTACTACTTTTTCGCTCCATGGCCTGGACTGGTCGGAAACGCTGTTGCTGTTATTGATTTCCACCATGATCGGCTGGGTGGCAGCTTGGCTGGCAACGGTGCAACATTTACGCCGTTTTACACCACATTAATGGATTCTTTGTTATAATTGACTATGGAATGTTATGACCGCACTAGCTGTTCTATCTCAAATAGTTTGTATGAACTAACATGCTGCTTGCCGGTCCTAATATTGGCTGTCCGATAAACACACCCCGGTTGATGGGTTGTTGAAGGATAGCGAAGTTCTAGAAACTTAGTGAGAGGAACTGAATGATCAAAGACATGCAAGCTTTAGCCCTGGTTCCACAAGGCAGCCTGGAGGCTTATATCCGGGCAGCCAATGCCTATCCGATGCTGACGGCAGAGGAAGAGCAATCACTGGCTGAACGGCTGCATTATCAGGGCGACTTGGAAGCGGCTAAACGACTGATCCTGTCACACCTGCGCTTTGTTGTTCATATCGCGCGTAACTATTCCGGTTATGGACTGCCGCAGGCGGACTTAATTCAGGAAGGTAATATCGGTTTGATGAAAGCGGTGCGCCGTTTTAATCCTGAAGTCGGTGTACGGCTGGTGTCGTTCGCGGTGCACTGGATCAAGGCCGAAATCCATGAATACGTGCTGCGTAACTGGCGCATCGTCAAGGTTGCCACCACCAAAGCACAGCGTAAGCTGTTCTTTAACCTGCGTAAAAACAAAAAACGCCTGGGCTGGTTCAATCAGGACGAAGTCGAAATGGTGGCGAAAACCCTCGGCGTGACCAGCAAAGACGTGCGTGAGATGGAATCACGCATGGCCGCTCAGGATATGACCTTCGACCCGACCCCGGATGACGAAGGGCGCGACGGGCAGCCGATGTCGCCCATGTTATACCTGCAGGATAAATCCTCTGATTTTGCCGACGGCATTGAAGAGGACAACTGGGACGATCATGCTGCCGATAAGCTCAGTGTGGCGCTCGAAGGACTGGATGAACGTAGCCAGGACATTATCCGGGCCCGGTGGCTGGACGATGATAATAAGTCGACGCTGCAGGAGCTGGCCGATAAGTATGGTGTATCGGCAGAACGTGTGCGCCAGCTGGAAAAAAACGCCATGAAAAAAATGCGTTTGGCCATTGAAGCCTGATCTGCACACCTGCATCGTCTGACTGCACATCTCTTTATCATTAGCCGGTTTTTCACCGGCTAGTTATTTATTATATAAATCATAATAAATAAAGCATGTACATCTGAAAGTATTTTATGATAATTAATTTATACTCATATATATAGAAGGTGCTCGATATGTTTTCTTGCCATGCAATAAATGCATCATCTGCAGTACATACCAACACCGCCGAGAATAGTCGCACCACTAATGCAGCATTAAAAAAAACGCCCTATTCACGAAAGTTTCGTGCTGCGGAAAATAACGTCATACAACTTACCAACGTCACTAATAATAAAGTTATGCTGGATTATGTGAAACAGTTAGAGATGTATATTGCAAGAAACCAGATCGGTGTAGGCATGTCGTCGCAAAAAAATTCCAGCGAGTTTAATCACGTTATCCTGCGTGAAAGGATCAGTAAGTTCGGCAAGGCCATTAGGTTAGCCTTGGCAGATAACGGGTCCGGCGCTACGCATGTGCCCGCATGCACGGTTTCTGAAGAAAAATTTTATCGTGTTGGTACTAAAATATTAACGAAATGGGCTAAACATCCCTGTTGTTTAGATGCACATTATTACGCCACCGCATTACGCTCGGTTGATTCTGAGGTCATTCAAGCAACATTAGCGACGTCGATTTTAAAAAAATATTTGACTGAATATCGCCATAACTCTTTAAACGTACAGGCGTAATGCAGTGTACTGATATATTATTATATGCAGATTACTATAAGCCACATTAAATACGTCATTATGAATTAATGGTTTTAATCCTGATTTCACAGTATTGCTAGACGTGTCTATGTCAAAATACATTCTGGTGTAGATACCAAGGCGCGGCAATAATACTGATGGCCACTAAAGTGCAGGCTTTATCGCAACCACGACCGTTTTACTCAAGGTGTATTAGGGTTATAAACGATCGTTGCATGCTTTTTACCTCGCCTCACCGCCGTTTATGCCACCCATCCGGTTCCTGACTAAAGCCACAGGCGGCCATAAATTTAGCCATAATCATGGCATCACCCAAAGACTGATTATTGGCCAGCCACCAGTGATTAATTTCAGGGAGCAGGCGCTGTGTTTCGTTGATCAGATAAAGTCCTACACCACGGCGCCGGGTGACGTCTCGTACTAGCGGAGCGATAAGCCGTGCTTCGTTCCACTCATTATCGATGATAACCTGAACCGCAGCCAGTAGACGGTCGTTAAACCGGGCAGCAAACACCGCGAAGGAACCGGATAGCCGCGCGTTAAGCAGGGTAATGTCCGTATCCGGCCAAATTTTAGTCAAATCAAGGGTATCTTGCGGTGTAAAGTGGGTGAGCTTTTCTATAGTCAGTTTCATGCGTGTAATCACTTAAGACGTAAAAATATAATGTAGCGAATTTGTTGACAAATGATCGTGTAAATCTTGCTTAAATGAAACGTTGCAACACCTTCACCCGTTGCACTTTTCCGATCAAACGATCTCTTCTGATACCATAATATAGCACAACACGCTAGTTCAGCATGAATATACCGATAATAATACCATTATTTTGTGCTGTACTGACAGGTAATTTCTGACACTATAAGTTGATTTACAGCATAATATTTTTGTTTAATAATATGAAAAATAATAGTTTATTTTACAATCCCTTGATTCTGAGGGTAATGCATTGTCACATATAATAATTATGCTATATCCGCCATACATTGAGTTGCACAAAGGTGGGTATAAATAGCAGTGAAGAGCCGGTGATACGCACGGGCGGCAAACACAACAATAACGGAGAACAGTGGATGAAAATCAACAAAGGTAACGCTTTGCTGGCCGGCTGTATGGCCTTGGCAATGAGTCATTCTGTCTGGGCGAAGGACATCAAAATCGCGGTAGTGGGCGCAATGTCCGGCCCGGTGGCTCAATATGGCGATATGGAATTTACCGGTGCACGCCAGGCCATTGCCGATATCAATGCCAAAGGCGGGATAAAGGGCGATAAACTGGTCGCGGTTGAATATGATGACGCCTGCGACCCTAAGCAAGCGGTAGCGGTGGCCAATAAAGTCATTAATGACGGTATTCGTTACGTCATCGGGCATTTGTGTTCCTCATCAACCCAGCCCGCGTCGGATATCTACGAAGATGAAGGGGTGCTTATGATCACCCCGGCAGCAACCAATGCTGATTTGACCACCCGCGGTTACAAGATGATTATGCGTACCACCGGCCTTGATTCCGATCAGGGACCGACCGCTGCAAAATATATCCTTGATGTGGTTAAACCCAAACGTATCGCCGTGGTGCATGACAAACAGCAATATGGCGAAGGCCTGGCGCGGTCGGTACGGGATAGCCTGAAAAAACAGGGCGGCAACGTTGTGTTTTTTGACGGTATCACCGCCGGTGATAAAGACTTCTCCACCCTGGTGGCGCGGCTGAAGAAAGAGAACGTCGATTTTGTTTATTTCGGTGGTTATTATCCAGAAATGGGGCAGATCCTGCGCCAGGCCAAGCAGTCTGGCCTGAATATTCAGTTTATGGGGCCGGAAGGGGTGGGCAACTCCTCGTTATCCAATATCGCTGGCGCCGCGTCAGAAGGCATGCTGGTGACCTTACCGAAACGTTATGACCAGGTGCCCTCCAACCAGCCTATCGTCGCAGAGCTTAAGGCGAAAAAACTGGATCCTACCGGACCTTTCGTTTGGACCACATATGCAGCGGTGCAAGCCCTGGCTAACGGTATGGAAAGCGTGGGCATGGATCCGGTCGCAATCGTTAAAAATCTGAAATCCAAAACTGTGGATACGGTGATGGGACCCTTGAGCTGGGATCAGAAAGGCGATCTGAAAGGATTTGAATTCGGCGTATTTAAATGGCACGCAGACGGTACTTCCACACCGGTCAAGTAATCTGCCGGCCCCCCTCTAGTTAAAAAATGTCGCTTCCGGTTACGTTTGAGTCACTGGAAGCGACTACGAAGGTTAAAGGTATGTCCGAGCAGTTCCTTTATTTTATGCAGCAGTTGTTCAACGGCCTGACGTTGGGCAGCACCTATGCATTGATCGCCATTGGCTACACCATGGTTTATGGCATTATCGGCATGATTAACTTTGCCCACGGCGAAGTGTATATGATCGGCAGTTATGTCTCTTTTATTGTGATCGCAGCCCTGATGATGATGGGGATTGACGCCGGTTGGCTGTTAATCGGCGCCGGATTTATTGCAGCAATTGTGATTGCCAGCGCGTATGGCTGGAGTATCGAGCGAGTGGCCTACCAGCCGGTACGATCCTCAAAGCGATTGATTGCATTGATTTCTGCCATCGGTATGTCCATTTTCTTGCAAAACTTTGTCAGCCTTAGCCAGGGGTCCCGTGATTTGGCGTTGCCGAATCTGGTCAGCGGTCGATGGGTGCTGGGGCAAGCCAATGGTTTTGTCACCACGATCAGCACCATGCAGTTCATCATCTGGTTGGTAACCTTTGTATCCATGCTGGTACTGACATTATTTATCCGATATTCGCGTATGGGCCGCGCTTGCCGCGCTTGCGCGGAGGACCTGAAAATGGCCAGCCTACTGGGCATCAGTACTGACCGGGTTATTTCGCTAACCTTCGTTATTGGTGCGGCGATGGCGGCGATAGCCGGTGTCTTATTGGGGCAATTTTATGGTGTCATCAATCCCTATATTGGTTTTATGGCAGGTATGAAAGCGTTTACCGCAGCGGTACTGGGCGGCATTGGCAGCATCCCCGGCGCCATGTTGGGCGGATTAATTTTGGGCGTGGCGGAAGCGTTGACGTCTGCTTATTTAAGCAGTGAATATAAAGACGTGGTTTCTTTCGCGTTGTTGATTGTTGTGCTGTTGGTATTACCTACCGGGATCCTGGGTCGTCCGGAGGTCGAAAAAGTATGAAAATTTCCCATTTACTCAATGCGCTGTTCTGCGCGTTTATGCTGTTGGTGCTGGCCACCTTTATGATGGGCATGCGCCTGAGCTTGGAGGGTACCGGGCTGGTGGTACACGGGGCGAGTAAGGTCCGTTGGTACTGGATTGGCGCGGGTTGTGCCGTGGTATTCTTTTTCCAACTGCTGCGGCCCTCTTTTCAACGTGTGATAAAAAAAATCAGCGGCCCTACTTGGGTTTTGCCAAGTTTTGATGGGTCGACGCCGCGTCAGAAGTGGTTGGGGCTGGTGATGATCCTTGCCGCTATCGCCTGGCCGTTTTTGGTGTCGCGCGGTACCGTGGATATCGCCACGCTGACGCTGATTTATGTGATGCTGGGCCTGGGGTTGAATGTGGTGGTCGGTTTATCCGGCTTATTGGTATTAGGTTATGCCGGTTTTTACGCCATCGGTGCCTATACCTATGCGCTGCTCAACCACTATTATGGTCTTGGTTTTTGGCAAAGCTTGCCACTGGCGGGTGGGGTAGCGGCAGGGTTTGGTTTATTACTTGGTTTTCCGGTATTGCGGCTGCGCGGGGATTATCTGGCGATTGTGACCCTGGGGTTTGGCGAGATCGTGCGTATTTTGCTATTAAATAATACTGCACTGACCGGTGGACCGAATGGGATCAGTCAAATTCCCAAACCGACTCTTTTTGGTTTGGAATTCAACCGTAGCTCTCGTGGCGGCGGTTGGGATACCTTTCACCACTTCTTCGGCCTGAGCTATGATCCCAACGATCGCATCATCTTTTTGTATCTGGTGGCGTTGCTATTGGTGATCCTGACGTTATTTGTGATCAACCGGTTGCTGCGTATGCCGCTTGGCCGAGCTTGGGAGGCACTGCGCGAAGATGAAATCGCCTGTCGTTCTTTGGGCCTGAGTCCAACCCGGATTAAGCTTACCGCGTTTACCATCAGTGCGGCGTTCGCCGGTTTTGCCGGGACGCTGTTTGCCGCACGTCAAGGATTTGTCAGCCCAGAATCCTTCACCTTTGTGGAGTCGGCCTTTGTGTTGGCTATCGTGGTACTGGGCGGTATGGGCTCGCAATTTGCAGTGATCCTGGCGGCGGTTATTTTGGTGGTTTCCCGCGAGCTGATGCGTGATTTGAACCAGTACAGTATGTTACTGCTGGGGGCGTTGATGGTGTTGATGATGATCTGGCGACCGCAAGGGTTGCTGCCGATGAAACGTCCGCAAATGAAAATGAAAACCGGCAAAGGAGCGCAGGCATGACATCGTCCGCGTTAAAGCCATTGTTGGCCGTTAAGGCACTGTCGATGCGTTTCGGTGGGCTACTGGCGGTCAATCAGGTGGAGCTGGATCTGTTTCCTGGTGAAATTGTTTCCCTGATAGGTCCCAACGGTGCCGGCAAAACGACCGTATTTAATTGTCTGACCGGATTCTATCGTCCCACCAGCGGCACCATTGTGCTCGGTGATAAGCATCTGGAAGGCCTGCCAGGGCAAAAAATCGCCCGTATGGGTGTGGTGCGTACATTTCAGCATGTGCGATTATTTCGTGAAATGACGGTGATTGAAAATCTGCTGGTGGCGCAGCATCAGCATCTTAAAAGCGGTGTCTTTGCCGGCTTGCTGAAAACCCGCGCGTTTCGTCAGGCCGAAGCACAGGCGCAGGATTATGCCGGCACCTGGCTAGATCGGGTGGGTTTGCTCGATCTGGCCAACCGTCAGGCGGGTAATTTGGCTTATGGTCAACAGCGGCGTCTGGAGATTGCCCGTTGTATGGTGACCAGGCCATCGTTGTTGATGCTTGATGAGCCGGCCGCTGGTCTGAATCCTAATGAAACCAAAGAATTGAATGATCTGATTGCGGAACTGCGTTCGCAGCATAACGTGTCGGTGTTGTTGATCGAGCACGACATGAAATTGGTGATGGGTATTTCGGATCGCATTTATGTCGTTAACCAAGGGATGCCGTTGGCGAACGGTACTCCCGCCGAGATTCGCAATAACCCGGATGTGATTCGGGCTTATCTGGGAGAGGCCTGATGAGTACGGATTCAGCTATGTTGTCATTGCATCGGGTATCGGCGCATTACGGTAAAATTCAGGCGTTGCATGAGGTGACCCTGCATATCAATCCAGGTGAGATCGTGACGCTTATCGGTGCCAATGGTGCAGGTAAGACCACGTTGCTGGGGACGCTTTGTGGTGATCCACGAGCAACACACGGCAGAATACTCTATGAGGGTAGCGAGATTAGCGATTGGCCGACGGCGCGGATTATGCGTGCCTCGATTGCTATTGTGCCGGAAGGGCGTCGGGTGTTTTCACGTATGACGGTGGAAGAGAATCTGGCCATGGGCGGCTTTTTCATCGAAAAACGGGAATATCAGCAGCAAATTAAGCGGGTATTCGAGTTATTTCCTCGTCTTTATGAGCGGCGTGTGCAACGCGCCGGCACGATGTCCGGTGGCGAGCAGCAGATGTTGGCTATTGGCCGGGCGTTAATGAGCCGTCCTCGTCTGCTGTTGCTTGACGAGCCGTCTTTGGGGTTGGCGCCCATTATCATTGCGCAAATTTTCGATACTATCGAGCAGTTGCGGCAGGAGGGGATGACCATTTTCCTGGTAGAGCAAAACGCGAATCAGGCGCTTAAGTTGGCTGATCGTGGCTATGTGTTGGAGAATGGGAGGGTGGTGCTGGAGGATTCCGGTGCGGCTTTGCTGGTCAATGAGGCGGTGCGTAGCGCGTATTTGGGGGGATAACGTTGGGTGCTTCGCGCTCCTAGGGCGCGCGCGTCCTTTAACGTGGTCTGCTGCAGGTTGGGTGGTGATGGGCTTAGCGTACCTAGGGGCACTCGGGCGGGCAGGAAAACCATGCCCGCTTCGACCTCAACGGTACGCTTTCCCTTTAACAGGCCTGCTGCAGGTTGGGTGGTGACGGGCTTAGCGTACCTAGGGGCACTCGGGCGGGCAGGAAAACCATGCCCGCTTCGACCCCAACGGTACGCTTTCCCTTTAACGTGGTCTGCTGCAGCAAGTTTGCCATTTGGTTAGTGTGCCGGGTGTCATTTCTTCGTCATATTTTTGTTATTTTTCTGTCATTTGAGCATGTCATGTTACAGGCCGATGAAGTTTCTTATTCAGGAGCCCGGCATGTTGAAGCACTCTATTCGTATCGCTACGCTGAGCGTGGCATTAACGCTGGCCATTAGTACCAGTGCGCAGGCGGTTACCGATATTTCTTTTTGGCATTCAATGGATGGTGCGTTAGGTACCGAGGTGGACTCTTTGGCCACACGGTTTAACCAGTCCCACCCGGAATATCGGATCGTGCCGGTTTATAAGGGCAATTATGAGCAGGGCCTGACTGCGGGTATTGCTGCCTATCGGACCGGCAACGCGCCGGCAATTCTGCAGGTGTATGAAGTGGGCACCGCCACCATGAT
Source organism: Acerihabitans sp. TG2 (assembly GCF_035013185.1). Classification (NCBI taxonomy): domain Bacteria; kingdom Pseudomonadati; phylum Pseudomonadota; class Gammaproteobacteria; order Enterobacterales; family Pectobacteriaceae; genus Acerihabitans; species Acerihabitans sp. TG2. The sequence goes on along the minus strand of NZ_JAYGJO010000004.1, from coordinate 26,898 downwards.
GGCCAGTAAGGCCTATAAGCCGGTGTATAAGGTGTTTGAGCAGGCCGGTATTAAAGAGGATGAGTCGGCATTTGTGCCGACGGTGTCGGCTTATTATAGCGACAGTAAAACCGGTCATTTGCTTTCCCAGCCGTTTAACAGCTCCACGCCGGTGCTGTATTACAATAAAGATGCGTTTAAAAAAGCCGGACTTAATCCTGACGAACCGCCAAAAACCTGGCAGGAACTGGCGGTTGCGGCATCCCAGCTGCGCAAAAGTGGTATGACGTGCGGTTATTCCAGTGGTTGGCAAGGCTGGATACAAATTGAGAACTTTAGTGCTTGGCATGGGCTGCCGGTGGCAACCGAAAATAACGGTTTTGACGGTAGTGATGCCAAACTGGTTTTTAATGGGCCTATACAGGTTAAGCATATCCAACTGCTCGAGGATATGAAGAAGAAGGGTGATTTCAGTTACTTTGGTCGTAAAGACGAGTCCACTGAAAAATTTTATAACGGCTCTTGTGGCATGATCACCGCATCGTCCGGTTCTTTGGCCTCTATTCGTCAATACGCCAAGTTTAATTATGGCGTGGGAATGTTGCCTTATGATGCCGATGTGAAGGGTGCGCCGCAAAACGCGATTATCGGCGGGGCGAGTTTGTGGGTCATGAACGGTAAGGATCCGGCAACCTATAAAGGTGTGGCGGAATTTCTGCAATTCCTGGCCAAACCGGACATCGCCGCCGAGTGGCATCAAAAAACCGGTTATCTGCCGATCACCACCGCAGCATATCAATTGACCAAGTCCCAGGGCTTTTATGATAAAAACCCCGGTGCCGATATTGCCACCCGCCAGATGTTGAACAAACCCCCATTGCCGTTTACCAAAGGAATGCGTTTGGGCAATATGCAGCAAATCCGTATTGTGATTGATGAAGAACTTGAGCGGGTTTGGACCGGCAAGGCCACGGCGCAGGAAGCCTTGGATAGCGCGGTTAAGCGCGGCGATGAGCTATTACGTCGCTTTGAACAATCTTTGCACTAAGCTTCCCTATCCTTTGTCCGCCGAGCGATCGGCGGGCAGATTTTTTGCCTTTCGGGGAACCGGTTTATGGCTAATACCCCCCATCGCGGTTTTACCCAACGCGGCTTGCCTTATCTGCTGATGCTGCCGCAATTGGTGATTACCGTGATTTTCTTTATCTGGCCCGCGGTTACGGCATTGTGGTATTCCGTGCAGAGCGTCGATCCGTTCGGCATTTCCAATACGTTCGTCGGTTGGGCGAATTTTGTTCAGCTGGCCCATGATGATTATTATCTGGATTCGTTTTTAACCACCTTATGGTTCAGCGGCCTGGTTACCGGCATTGGCTTGTTTGTGTCGTTGTTGCTGGCGGCGCTGGTGGATCATGTGTTGCGCGCTAAGCGAATCTACCAGACCCTGCTGTTGCTGCCCTATGCGGTAGCCCCGGCGGTAGCGGCGGTGCTGTGGATGTTTATGTTCAGCCCCGGTCTGGGACTTATCAGTTATTTACTCAATCATCTGGGTTATCACTGGAATCATGCGCAGAACGCTGGCCAGGCGATGTTTCTGGTGGTGCTGATTTCGGTGTGGCAGCAGGTCAGTTATAACTTTCTGTTTTTTCTCGCCGCGCTGCAATCCATTCCCCGCTCGTTGGTGGAGGCCGCCGCCATTGACGGCGCCGGGCCGGTGAGACGGTTTTTTAACCTGACCTTGCCGCTGATCACGCCGGTGAGTTTTTTTCTGCTGATCATTAACGTGGTGTATGCCTTTTTCGATACCTTCCCGGTGATTGATGCAGCCACCGGCGGCGGGCCAGTGCAGGCCACCACGACGCTCATCTACAAAATTTATCGCGAAGGTTTCACCGGGCTGGATCTGTCGAGTTCAGCGGCGCAATCCGTGGTGCTGATGATAATGGTGATTTTTTTGACGGTAATACAGTTTCGCTTTGTCGAGCGTAAGGTTCGTTATCAATGATCGAGAATCGTCGTGGACTGGATATGTTTAGCCATACGATGCTTATTTTGGGCGTCGCCGTTATTTTGCTGCCGTTGTATGTCGCGCTGGTAGCGGCAACCATGGATAACCAACAAGTGTTTCAGGTTCCGCTTAGTCTGGTGCCTGGTAGCCATCTTTGGCAAAACCTGGAACATGTATGGCGCCAGGGTGTCGGCAATCAGGCGGTGGCTTTTAGCCGACTGCTGTTGAATAGTTTGGTGATGGCGTTGGCTATTACCGTTGGCAAAATCAGCGTGTCGATGCTGTCGGCATACGCCATCGTGTATTTTCGCTTTCCACTGCGCAATCTCTTTTTCTGGCTGATATTTATGACGCTGATGTTGCCGGTGGAGGTGCGAATTTTTCCCACGGTGGATGTGATCGCCAAGCTGCATATGCTTGATAGTTATAGTGGTCTAACGCTACCGCTGATGGCGTCAGCCACCGCGACGTTTTTGTTCAGGCAATTTTTTATGACCATCCCCCATGAATTGCTCGAGGCTGCGCGTATTGACGGTGCCGGGCCGATGCGTTTTTTTTGGGATATTGTGCTGCCGTTGTCGAAAACCAACCTGGCGGCGCTGTTCGTCATCACCTTTATCTATGGCTGGAATCAATATCTCTGGCCGATCCTGATTATCAATGACAGTTCCATGGGCACCGCAGTGGCAGGGATCAGAAGCATGATCGCCAGTGGTGACAGTCCTACACAGTGGAACTATGTGATGGCGGCCATGTTGCTGACCATGATCCCACCATTGGCCGTGGTGTTGCTGATGCAGCGTTGGTTTGTGCGCGGCCTGGTTGATAGCGAGAAATAATTATTTATGGCAAATTTAATTTTGCAAGCAGTGGAAAAATCCTATGACGGCAAAACGCAGATCATCGCGCCGTTAAATCTTGAGGTTGCGGATGGGGAGTTTATCGTATTGGTCGGGCCTTCAGGCTGCGGTAAGTCCACGTTGTTGCGCATGGTTGCCGGTTTGGAGAGCGTTAGCAGTGGGGATATTTATATCGACGGTGAACGGGTTACCGAACGCGAGCCCAAAGATCGCGGTATTGCGATGGTATTTCAGAATTATGCACTCTATCCGCATATGAGTGTGTATGACAATATGGCTTATGGCCTGAAAATCCGGGGTTTCGGTAAACAGCATATTCGGCATGCGGTGGATAAGGTGGCGCAAATACTGGAGCTGCAGGAGTTGCTGGTACGCAAACCCCGCGAACTCTCCGGTGGCCAGCGGCAGCGTGTGGCGATGGGTCGGGCATTGGTGCGTGAACCGGCAGTATTTTTATTTGATGAGCCACTGTCCAATCTGGATGCAAAATTACGCACCCAGATGCGTTTGGAACTGCAGCAGTTGCATCGTCGCCTGAGGACCACCAGCCTGTATGTGACCCACGATCAGGTGGAGGCGATGACCCTGGCGGAGCGAGTGATCGTGATGAATAAAGGACGGGTAGAACAGATTGGCACGCCAACGGATATTTATCGCCGTCCGGCCACGCTGTTTGTCGCCGGTTTTATGGGGTCGCCGGCAATGAATCTGTTATCTGGCCGGGTCAGCGACGATGGTGCGTTGTTTGAAGTGACCGGGGGACCGGCCATTCCTTTGCCCACGAATGCAACACAATGGCGCGGCCGTGAGTTGACCGCAGGTATCCGCCCGGAGCATATTGAACACTCTGCTTCCCCAACCGGCGGTATCGGCATGGAAATTATCAGCCTGGAGCAGTTGGGCGCGGACAATCTGGTGCATGGACGTTGGGGCGCTTGTGATATGGTGGTGCGACTCCTGCATGATGACCGGCCGGTCATCGGATCGGTTCTTTATTTACAGTGTCCGGCTCAGGCATGGCACTTTTTTGATCCTATAAGTGGATCTCGGGTGGAATAATGACAACATTTTGGCCTTATCCAACCATCGTCGCCCATCGAGGCGGCGGTTCGTTAGCACCGGAGAATACCTTGGCCGCCATTGATACCGGTGCACGCTATGGCCATAAAATGGTTGAGATTGATGCCAAACTCTCCGCCGATGGACAGATTTTTTTATTGCATGACGATACGCTGGAACGTACCACCAGTGGGCATGGGGTCGCCGGAAAGCTTCGTTGGGACGAGTTGAATCCGTTAGATGCCGGTTCGTGGTTTGACGTAGCGTTTAGCGGTGAACGCTTGCCGTTACTTGCCGAGGTGGCCACCCGTTGCGCTCAGCATCACATGATGATCAATATAGAAATCAAACCCACCGTTGGCACCGACATCGAGACCGGCCGCGCGGTCGCGCTGGCGGCCGGGGCGATGTGGTCAGAACACGAGGTTCCGCCGTTACTGTCATCGTTTTCTGTCGACGCGCTGGCGGCTGCGTTGCAGGCCGCCCCACAGTTGCCGCGTGGCCTGTTGCTTGACGAATGGGATGACAATTGTCTTGAACGGGCGCGCAATCTGCAATGTGGCGCGTTGCATCTCAACCATGAGCTCCTGACCGAAGACCGGACCTCCACCATCCTGGATGCGGGTTTCGCTATTCTAGCCTATACCGTCAATAGCCCTTATCGGGCGCGCGCCTTATTAGCCTGGGGCGTCAATTCGTTATGTACCGATCGCATCGATCTTATCGGCACGGATTTTGCCCACTCATAGTTAACCTGCTGTCTACTCTTCCGTCGGCCCAGTCATTGGCAACATCATACCCATTATGGCTGTGGGCGAGGGATGGGCTCGGGCGCGTTTTGTTGGGCGCGTTGCCGATCGTTGTTGATCCGCGATTGCAGTTGATTGCGTTGCTGCTGCTGCTGGGCTTCCTGCTGTAATTGTAGGCGGGTCTGTTGTTGTTGGGCGTTGGTTTGCATCTGTTGTTGCAACTTCAATTGAGCCTGATTCGGTGGCAAGGACTGTTGGCCCTGTGAAGTGATAGGCTTTACCGCCGCCAAAGCATTTACGGACCCGCAGGCCAGCAACGCGGATAATAGCAACCCTGTATAGACCTTCATGGGCATCTCCCGAATGAATCCTGCTATTATTTTAACCCGAAAGTCGTGTGGCTGCAGGATATAACCGTGCTTATTTGTGCGCGGCATGGCCGGTTTTACTCGGCGGCGACCGCTCGGCGAGGTCGGTGTAGGGCGATTGCGGTGAGATTGCAGTATGATTTGATTGAATTATAACCAGATGTAAACCAACATTATCATTAAATTGGCGCGATCTTCCGTTAGAATAGCGTTTTGCGTTGTAGGATGTCATTGCCGTGCCACTGCTTATCACCACCACTATTTTATGGGCATTCTCCTTTAGCCTGATTGGCGAATTTCTGGCCGGACAGGTTGACAGCTGGTTTTCTGTGTTGGTGCGACTCTCTCTGGCAGCGCTGGTGTTTTTACCCTTTCTGCGCTGGCGCGGCTATCAGCCGAGGGCGTTGTTGTTATATATGGCGGTGGGCGCCTGCCAGTTGGGTATCATGTACATGATAGTCTACCGGGCTTATCTGTATTTATCGGTGCCGGAGTTTTTGTTGTTCACCGTGATGACCCCACTGTACGTCACGCTGGTCTATGATCTACTGCGCCGTCGTCGTTTGCGTTGGGGGTACATACTCAGCGCGCTGTTGGCGGTGGCGGGGGCGGCGATCATCCGTTACGACGGCGTTAGCCCGCATTTCTGGCATGGCCTGCTGTTGGTGCAGGCAGCGAATCTGTTTTTCGCCGTCGGGCAGGTGGGTTACAAGCGGCTGATGGAAGTTTATCCCATGCCTCAGCATACGGCGTTTTCCTGGTTTTATCTGGGATCGTTTATCGTGGCGTTGATCGGGTGGAGTCTGTTTGGCAATGCGGGTCAACTGCCTACCAGCTCCATACAATGGGTGGTACTGGTATGGCTGGGCCTCGGCGCGTCCGCGCTGGGGTACTTTATGTGGAATTATGGTGCCACCCAGGTTGATGCCGGCACGCTGGGAATAATGAACAACTTTCACGTTCCTGCCGGGCTATTGGTTAACTTTGCCATTTGGCAACAGCAGCCGCACTGGCCAACGTTTATCGTGGGCGCACTGGTGATTATGTCCTCGTTATGGGTGCATCGACACTGGATCGTTGTGCATCCCGAACGTAAGGCAGATGGGCGCAGGCATGCTGGCGGGATGAACGAATAAAGGCTTCGATAACCGGCTGGCGCTGTTCGCCGTCCCGGGATGCGGCGTACAGTCGGCTCCATACCCCTTTGCCCAGAGTTTTGGTGACGATCAGACCTTGGCGTTCGACGTTTTCTACTACCCAATGGGGCAACGCGGCAATACCCATGCGTGCCGACACCATCTGAATCAACAACAAGGTATTATCCACACTTTTCAGTACCGGGTTTACGCCGGCGGGCTGCAAAAAATGCCGCCAGATGTCCATGCGCTGACGCTGAACCGGATAAATCATCAGCACATCTTCGCTTAAATCTTCCGGCGTAATCTGCGTTTTGGTCGCCAGCGGGTGATCCGGCGCCAGCACCAATCGGACCTCGTAATCAAACATCGGCGTATAAAATAGCCCACTGCGCGGCAAAATATCTGAGGTTAATACCAAATCCAATTCGCCCTGTTGTAGCGCAGGCTGCGGATCGAAGGTCACGCCTGAACGAAAATCAACCACTACTTGCGGCCAGAGATCGCGAAATTCACTCAGTGCGGGCGTTAACCATTGGATGCAGCTATGGCATTCAATGGCCAACCGTAACGTGGTCTGATGCGGTTCGAGGCAATTTTGCAGCGCCTGCTGTACCTGAGGCAAAATTTGCGCGGCCAGTTGCAGCAAAATTTCTCCCTGCGGGGTGAAGCGCAGCGGCTGGCTTTTGCGCACAAATAACCGAAAACCCAGCCGCTGTTCCAGATCGCTGAACTGATGGGACAGCGCGGACTGTGTCTGGTGAAGCTGGGCCGAGGCTGCCGCAAGCGAACCGCTATCACGCAGTGCCTGCAGGGTCCGCAGATGTTTGAGCTCGATCATGAGGGTCTTTCACCTGGATATGAATAATTTGCGCTTGTGGATAACACAGTACATGGTGATTATGGATGTGTAAACATCTGGACGTCCAAATGGGAGAGGCAATGGCAATTTTAAATCACACACTAGGTTTTCCGCGTATCGGTCTGCACCGTGAGCTAAAAAAAGCGCAGGAAAATTACTGGGCAGGAAAATCCTCGCAGCAAGAATTATTGGCAGTTGGGAAAGAATTACGCGCCCGCCACTGGCAACAACAAAAAGATGCCGGTGTGGACCTACTGCCGGTGGGTGATTTTGCCTGGTACGATCACGTCCTTACCACCAGCATGATGCTGGATAATATTCCGGCGCGTCATCGCAATGATGATCAATCGGTGGATTTGGACACGCTATTCCGTGTTGGCCGCGGCCGGGCTCCGAGCGGCAAACCTGCCGCCGCCGCCGAGATGACCAAATGGTTTAATACTAATTATCATTACATGGTACCAGAATTTAGCCGTGGTCAATCGTTCCGCCTGGCCTGGACCCAACTGCTTGATGAGGTGGATGAGGCCCTGGCGCTTGGCCATAACGTGAAACCGGTTATTTTAGGCCCTTTAACCTATCTGTGGCTCGGTAAAGTCAAGGGCGAGGTTTTCGACCGTCTGTCATTGCTCGACAGTGTGCTACCGGTTTATCAGCACATTTTGCAACAACTGGCGAGTCGCGGTATCGAGTGGGTACAAATCGATGAGCCGGCCTTGGTGCTGGAGCTGCCCCAGGCGTGGCAGGATGCGTATCAAACCGCGTACCAGGCACTGAACGGCCCGGTAAAACTGCTGCTGACCACCTATTTTGACAGCATTGGTCATCACCTCGAACTCATTTGTCGTTTACCGGTGCAAGGTCTGCATGTGGATTTAGTGGCGGGCAAGGACGATGCTGCTGAGCTTCACCGACGGTTGCCGGCGCAATGGTTACTTTCCCTTGGGGTGATCAACGGACGCAACGTTTGGCGTGCCGACCTCGATGCCGTTTATAACCGAATCAAGGCGCTGGCGGGGCAACGACCTTTATGGGTGGCGACCTCTTGCTCGTTGCTGCACAGTCCTATCGATCTTGTCACGGAAACCCGTCTGGATGATGAAGCCAAAAGCTGGTTTGCTTTTGCTTTGCAAAAATGCGCTGAACTCGGACTATTGCGCAACGCCTTGACGCATCCGGATGCCGCCCAGGTGCAACGTTTGGTGGATTACAGTGCTCCGATACGCGCTCGTCGTCACTCCAGCCGGGTAAACAATCCTCAGGTTACAGCACGGCTGGAGCAGATCACCCCTCAGGACAGCCAGCGCAGCCCATATCATCAGCGTGCAGAGCTGCAGCGCCGCCGGTTTAACCTTCCTGCCTGGCCGACCACCACCATAGGTTCATTTCCGCAGACTACCGATATTCGCAGCCTGCGGTTGGACTTTAAACAGGGTCGGTTGGACCATGCCCGTTATCGCACCAGTATTGGCGAACATATCAAACAGGCGATTAACGAGCAGGAACGCTTGGGCCTGGACGTTTTGGTGCATGGCGAAGCCGAACGTAACGATATGGTGGAATATTTTGGCGAAAATCTCGATGGATTTGTGTTTACCCAGAACGGCTGGGTACAAAGTTATGGTTCCCGCTGCGTTAAGCCGCCCATCATTATCGGTGATGTCAGTCGTCCGGCGCCCATTACCGTAGAATGGGCGCGTTATGCTCAATCTTTGACCGAAAAACCGGTGAAGGGCATGCTTACCGGCCCGGTCACCATTCTGTGCTGGTCGTTCCTACGCGAGGACGTCAGCCGTAAAACCATTGCCCAACAGATTGCCCTGGCGCTGCGCGATGAAGTTGCCGATCTGGAGCAGGCGGGAATTGGGATTATACAGATTGACGAACCCGCGCTGCGGGAAGGATTGCCACTGCGCCGTTCAGCATGGCCGGACTATCTGGCGTGGGCGGTGGACGCTTTTCGGTTAAACGCCGCTGTTGCGCGGGATGATACCCAAATTCATACCCATATGTGTTATTGCGAGTTCAACGATATTATGGATGCCATTGCCGCGCTGGATGCCGATGTGATCACCATTGAAACCTCCCGCTCGGATATGGAGTTATTGGACACCTTTAAACAATTTGCTTATCCCAATGGAATGGGACCCGGAGTCTACGATATTCACTCGCCCAACGTGCCGAGCGAGGCGTGGATCGTGGCGTTATTGCGTAAAGCTGCCGAAAGCATCCCGGTGGAACGCTTGTGGGTTAACCCGGATTGCGGTTTGAAAACCCGTGCTTGGCCAGAAACTCGCCAATCCCTGGCCAATATGGTCAATGCTGCCAAACGACTGCGCGCGGAAATTCCCCGCTAAGCCGTTTTGTCAGCGGAAATAACCGGGCCGCCCATGACCCGGTTATTTCACCCCATATTTATCAAACCACGCCAGCATCCGTCGCCAGCCGTCAATGGCCGAGGCCGCATGGTAACTGGGCCGATAATCGGCGTTAAACGCATGGCCCGCGTCCGGGTAGACGATGATCTCTGAATCGGACTTAGCCGAGTTGACCGCCTGGCGCATGGCCTCAACACTGTCCAAACTGATGCTTGTATCCAACCCACCGTATAACCCCAACACCGGGGCGGCCAATGCTGCGGCGACATCTATCGGATAGCGCGGGATAAGCAGCGATTTTTCTCCGACTAATTTACCATACCAGGCGACGGCGGCCTTAACCTGCGGGTTATGCGCGGCATACAGCCAGGTGATCCGCCCACCCCAGCAAAACCCGGTGATGCCGAGTCGCCGGTTATCGCCGCCATGGCTTGCCGCCCAGTGGGCGCTATGATCGAGATCGGACAGGACTTGTGCGTCCGGCACCTTCGCGACCAACTGCTTGCTCAAGGTTGGGATATCCTGGAACGTGTCCGGATTTCCTTGGCGGAAATAGAGTTCGGGTGCCAGGGCTAAATAACCCTGTTTTGCCAAGCGCCGACAGAGATCACGGATATGCTCATGTACGCCGAAGATCTCCTGGATGACCAATATGACCGGCAAATGCTGATCTTGCCCGGCAGGCCTGGCCAAATACGCCGGCATCCGATCGCCTTGGGTGGCGATAGTGGTATAACCTGCGACCAAATCCACCTCATCGGTGTGAATCACGGTACCGGCCGGTGTGCCAGCGGATTGCGCAAAACCATCAGAACCTGTGGGTACAGCCAAAGACTTTTCACTATCCATAGGGTTACCTTTGTTATTTTTCAGCCACACAGCGTTGAGTATAGACCCGTTATCTTATCTGGTGCGGGGTAAAGGCGGTACTTAAGCGCAACTCGACATCGATTGAGCATAAACGAATATCGTGAGAAAAAAGCGCTTTTGCTGAGGCATTTTCACTCAGCCGCGCGTCACGCGCAATGCGTGTTTTTAACCTGCTCGTTGAATTTTTGCTTGGCTTGTAATGAGATTAAAATCTTTATTGGTTTAAGTGTAATAAAATATTACAATCGCGGCACGTAAATTCATTGATACCCGCTAATTCTCTCTATAAGGATAAAATGATGAGTAATGTTTTTCTGCATTCGGCTTGTCCATGCCCCGCCCCGGTTAAGGTTGAAGGGGAATCAAATATTTATAATATTATTTCTAAATTATTAATTAACCTAACAGCAGTAGTGAATATCGCCAATGAACAACGCAAAGTGGCGACGGAAGGCTTCTATCACCACGTAAAAAGCGGCACCCAGGATATATGCGTTATGACTGACTTGTTATCTGAGATGGAACAACTCTGCATTAAGCGGGAATATGGGTCTTTTGCTCAATTCTTTGCGGGCGCCAGGAATGTCGCCATCACCCTGGCGGGAATCGGTTTTTTGATCAGTGATTATCATGAGAAAGGCTTATCCACCGTAGTTAACACCATGAAAACCGCCGAAAGTTTACCCCAGGCAGGGAGGGCGCAAGAGAAGATGGCGACCGAGGCAAGGGTGCATGCTAGCGTGCCAAAAACGCCAACGGCTCAAGCGGCGGAGTTACTCAATGATTGTCTGGCGGATTATCGCAATATCGCCAAAGCGAATGCCGGTCTGCTGCTGATCGCCGCGCGAAAAAAAATCATAAACGCGCTCTGGAGTATCACCGGCTTTATGGCAACCACTGTAAAGAAGGGGGCCGTCAGCGCCATCGAGCAATGTAAGCGCAACGTTGTGCCCTCTGTTAAAAAAGTATTGTTGAAAGTCGGTTTACGTTTTAATCGTTTGCCCACACAGCGTTAATAATAAAATAGTCTTTTGTATTCTATATTATGTATATTAATAATTAACTTCCTATTTAATAAAGGTGAAATTGTTATTCCGTAATAACGTAGCTAGAAAATGATTATTCTGAAAATTAATAGCTATATTTAAATAGCACTTTAAATAGTTATCAACATAACGGAAGGATAATCATGACAATATCAAACGTTATCTCTGAAAACAGCTTAATATTACTCAATCCAACAGTAAAGCCTGAGGCAGGTAACAAGTCATTCACTGACCGACTGACGTCAGCGGCTAACACACCGGAAGACCTAAAGGTGGAACCTTCCGCCTGCTGGTCCATCACGGGTTTTGTCTGGGGTGGGCTACAAAAAATCGGTGCCGGTCTTAAGGCGGCGGGAAATGTCGTGACCGACTTATTCGGTATCGGGAAAACCGGAGAGGTTAATTACCTGGAACTTTATGACTCGACACTCAAGATGGCCAGCTATGGTATCAGTCAGTTGTGTATGGAGGTCTGGTCACTGTTAAAAGACGAGACGTTGCCGATTCTGGGCGCTTGGTTAAACGATATGTACGATAACTGGTATCACATGACGCCCTACGAGGCGTTAAAAAGCCTGATCGGGGCGGTGTTGGATAATCCTCGAATCAAAAACATGTTTACCGGTTTATTCGCCAACGTGATCGCCGTTTGACAGTCAACGGGTATTGCGCTTTGTTTGTGAAGCGTCTACAGGACTTTATCAGCTGAAACGGGGATAATCACAGGCTTATTTACGCACTAACAGCTTAATTTCCGAGGTATCTGCTATGTCTTTATCCGACGTTTTCCATCTTGGCCTCACCCATGCCGATTTACAGGGTGCCAGTTTGGCCATCGTGCCTGGTGATCCCCAGCGGGTCGAAAAAATCGCCCGGCTGATGGACAAACCGACCCATTTGGCGACTCACCGGGAGTTTACCACCTGGCGAGCCGAGTTGGCTGGTAAGCCGGTTATCATCTGTTCGACCGGCATTGGTGGTCCTTCCACCTCGATTGCCGTTGAGGAGCTGGCGCAATTGGGGATTAGGACCTTCCTTCGGGTAGGAACCACCGGGGCCATACAATCCCACATCGCCGTGGGTGATGTCTTGGTCACCACTGCTGCTGTGCGCCTCGACGGTGCCAGCCAGCATTTCGCGCCGTTGGAGTACCCCGCAGTGGCCGATTTTAGCTGCACCACCGCACTGGTGACGGCAGCGAATACCGCCAATGCCAAGGTTCATATCGGCATTACCGCCTCGTCGGATACTTTTTATCCAGGCCAGGAGCGCTATGACACCTACTCCGGCCGGGTAATCAGACGGTTTAAAGGCTCCATGCAGGAGTGGCAAGACCTGGGTGTTATGAACTATGAAATGGAATCCGCCACGTTGCTCACCATGTGCGCCACTCAGGGGCTCCGGGCTGGCATGGTGGCGGGCGTGATAGTCAACCGTACGCAACAGGAAATTCCCAGCACCGAAGCGATGCAACAAACCGAAAGCCAAGCCGTGGCCATCGTTGTGGCGGCCGCACGCCTGCTGTTAGCCTAATCTTCGCTTAATATAACATCACCTGCGGCCGGTATGTTTTGACTGGTCGCAAATTTGGCGCTCGCCGTGGTCTGAGCCTTGGCTTTGCTGGCCCCGGGCACGCTTGGCATTCAATTGTTTGCCCTGTTGTTTGCCTGGTAAAATACGCTGGACATTTATACAGTTACCTCTTACCGTGATGGTCAGAATTATTTAGGCGGAGGTAATATGGATTTTGACCTGTTATTTGCCGTCGGTGGTGCGACCATCGGCGCGCTGGTGGGGTGGTGGGTTGCGGTTATCGGCAGCCAGAAACGGCAGGGACAAGATCGCACCGAGCTGCGTTTGCAGGCGCAGTTGCTGGCCTCAACGCAGCAGGAACTTGAACGCTCGCAGTCCGCTTATCTCCAGTGTGAGCAACAGCTACGGACCGGCGAGCGGGAGATGCGCGATCTTTACGCGCGCCTGGCCACCGCCGAGGAGCGTCTGGCGCCGTTGGCGCATTGGCGCCAGGAGTGTGAACAACTGGACCAGGAGCTCCGGGCGCAACGGGAGGTGAACAGCGCCCAGGAAGCGGAGCTGCGCGAAGTGACCATTCGCCTTGAAGAGACTCGTCTGGGCGCTGAAGAAAAACAACGTTTGCTGATCAATAGCGAGCAAAGACTCTCCGGGCAGTTTGAGAATCTGGCCAACCGGATTTTCGAGCAAAGCGGGCGCAAGGTGGATGAGCTCAATCGCCAGAGCCTGGATCTGTTACTGGTCCCCCTGCGTGAGCAGTTGGACGGTTTTCGGCGCCAGGTCCAGGATAGTTTTGGCCAGGAGGCGCGCGAACGTCATACCCTGACCCATGAAATCCGCAACTTGCAACAGCTTAACGCCGAGATGGCCCGTGAGGCGGTGAACCTGACTCGCGCGCTGAAAGGCGATAATAAAACCCAGGGTAACTGGGGCGAGGTGGTATTGAGCCGGGTCCTTGAGGCGTCCGGCCTTCGTGAAGGCTACGAATATCAGACTCAGGTGAATATTCAACTCGACGACACCCACCGCATGCAGCCAGATGTGATTGTGCGTTTGCCCCAGGGTAAAGATGTGGTCATCGACGCCAAAATGTCGCTGGTGGCCTATGAACGTTTTTTTAACAGCGATGACGATGGTGAGCGGCAATCAGCACTGCTGGAACATATTAATTCACTGCGTGGCCATATGCGGTTGCTGGGCAGAAAAGATTACCAACAATTACCCGGTTTACGCTCGTTGGATTATGTGTTGATGTTTGTCCCTATTGAGCCAGCCTTTATGCTGGCTATCGATCGGCAGCCTGAATTGATTGACGAAGCGTTAAAGCAAAATATCATGCTGGTCAGCCCTACCACCCTACTGGTGGCACTGCGCACGATTAATAACTTGTGGCGCTATGAACATCAGAGCCGCAACGCGCAGCACATTGCCGAGCGGGCGGCGCGACTGTATGACAAAATGCGGTTGTTTGTCGATGATATGTCGGCCATCGGTTCGGGCTTGGACAAAGCGCAGGCCGCTTACCGGGTGGCGATGAATAAACTGGCACAGGGCCGGGGAAACATCATCAGCCAGGCGGAAGGTTTTCGGGAACTGGGCGTGGAAATCAAGCGGCCAATCGATCCTTCCTTGTCCGGGCTGGCGCAAGAACATCTCTACGCCGACGGGCCCGGCGCAGAAGATGACGCTGGGCCCGCCCCGGTACCAGAAACCGTGATGACCGGGGAAGCAGACCGGGTGGAGGGGGAACAATTCCCACCGTCGGTTGACGACGGCGTCTCGCAGGGGGACACTTCTTCACGGGTGCGTGAACAGTCCCCTCAGCGGTAAGCGATGGCCCAAAGTGGGGCTTTCAGCGCGCTTCTGTTACACTTCTCTGATAACTGATAACGCAGGGCTAAAACATGGCAGATGAAGACAAGCGTGAAACGACTCATTTCGGCTTCCGCACTGTAGCTAAAGACGAAAAAGCGGTCATGGTGGCGGATGTCTTTCATTCCGTCGCGGCAAAATACGATCTCATGAATGACCTGATGTCGTTTGGCATCCATCGTCTGTGGAAACGTTTTGCCATTCACTGCAGCGGTGTGCGCCGTGGCCAGAAAGTGCTGGACCTGGCCGGCGGAACCGGCGATCTGACCGCCAAGTTCTCCCGCCTGGTCGGTGAGGAAGGCGAAGTGGTGCTGGCTGATATTAATGACTCGATGTTAAAAGTCGGGCGCGAGAAGCTGCGCAATAAAGGCGTGATTGGCAATGTGCGTTACGTACAAGCCAACGCCGAGGCATTACCTTTCCCGGATGATACCTTTGATTGCATTACCATTTCGTTTGGTTTGCGTAATGTCACCGAAAAAGAACAAGCACTGCGTTCCATGTACCGCGTTTTAAAACCGGGTGGACGACTGCTGATCCTGGAATTTTCCACACCATTGTTCAAACCTCTGAACAAAGCCTACGATTTATACTCTTTTCACGTCTTGCCGCGCATTGGCGAGATGATAGCACGCGACGCTGGCAGCTATCGTTATCTGGCTGAATCCATCCGTATGCATCCTGACCAGGAAACCCTCAAGGCCATGATGCTCGATGCCGGCTTCGATTCTGCGGAATATTTTAATATGACCGGAGGGATCGTTGCCCTGCATCGCGGATATAAATTTTGATCGGGAAATAACATGTTGATGTTATGGGTTACTGCGGTGCTGGAAGCCGGACTGAACCGTTTGTTATATCAAGATAGTGTAATGAAACCAGCCCGCCAGCGGCTTAAGGGTAAAGTGCTGCGCATGGAGTTGGCAGAACTGGACAGCCCGCTGATCCTGGTGTTCGGCGAAATGCAGGTCGATGTGCTGACGGCATGGGATGCGGTGGCAGACTGTACGCTGAAAACCCATATTGCCACGCTGCCGGCGTTGCGCCAACGACTTACTGCGCTTATCAAGCAAGGGGATCTGGATGTCGAAGGTGATTTGCAGGTGGTCCAGCAGTTCGCGGCGTTGCTTGATATGGCAGAGCAGGATCCTGCTGAAATACTGGCCCCCTATCTAGGTGATATCGTTGCCGAAGGTTTGACGCAAAAGGTTCATGCACAGTTCTGCGGGTTGCGGCGTCGCTTGCTTGAACATCGCGCCCGGTTGGGACAAGCGGTGAGCGAAGAGTGGCGGTTGTGCCCTTCGACCTTGGAAATAGCGTGGTTTAGCGACGAAGTGGACGTGATTGATCGGGCCGGAACACGTCTGGCGGCTCGCCTGGACAAATTGGAGCAGAGTCGATGATTGTGGGAGAGATAGGCCGCTTTTATAGTATTATGCGGGTTTTGCTCAGCTACGGACTGGACGAGCTGATCCCCAAGATACGTTTAACCCTTCCGCTACGCCTCGGACGAAAACTGTTTTTTTGGTTGCCCAATCAGCATATTGACGAGCCGCTGGGGGTAAGATTGCGCCTAGCTCTGCAGGAACTCGGCCCGGTATGGATTAAGTTCGGTCAGATGCTGTCGACTCGGCGCGATCTCTTCCCTCCGGCCATTGCCGATCAACTTGCGATGCTACAAGATCGGGTAAAACCCTTTGATGGTGCGCTGGCCCGTAAGCATATCGAAAAAGCCATGGGGCAACCTCTGGAAGCGTGGTTTGACGATTTTGAACCAGTTGCGCTGGCGTCTGCGTCTATCGCCCAGGTGCACACCGCTCGATTAAAATCCAATGGTAAAGAGGTGGTCATCAAGGTGATCCGCCCGGATATCATGCCGCTTATCAAGGCCGATATGCGACTGATGTACCGCCTGGCCAGTTGGTTACCTCGCCTGCTACCGGATGGACGCCGACTGCGACCGGTGGAAGTGGTGTTGGAGTATGAAAAAACCTTACTTGATGAACTGAATCTGTTGCGCGAGGCAGCCAATAGCATCCAACTGCGGCGTAATTTCGAAAACAGTCCCATGCTGTATATCCCGGAGGTCTACCCGGATTATTGCAGTGAAACCATGATGGTCATGGAACGAATTTATGGTGTGCCGGTTTCCGACGTTGCAGCGTTGGAAAAACAGGGTACCAACCTGAAATTATTAGCCGAACGTGGTGTACAGCTCTTCTTTACCCAGGTGTTTCGTGATAGTTTTTTTCATGCGGATATGCACCCTGGCAATATTTTTGTCAGCTTTGAACACCCGGAAAATCCGCAATATATCGGTATTGATTGCGGTATCGTCGGGTCGTTAAATAAAGAAGATAAACGTTACCTGGCTGAAAATTTCATCGCTTTTTTCAATCGCGATTACCGCAAGGTGGCGGAACTTCATGTAGACTCGGGGTGGGTTCCTCCTGATACCAACGTGGAAGATTTTGAGTTTGCTATCCGCACCGTCTGTGAGCCTATTTTCGAGAAGCCCTTAGCGGATATCTCTTTTGGCCATGTGTTGTTAAATCTGTTTAATACTGCTCGCCGTTTCAATATGGAAGTGCAGCCCCAGTTAGTGTTATTACAGAAAACCCTGTTGTATATAGAAGGGATTGGCCGGCAGCTTTATCCTCAGCTTGATCTTTGGAAGACAGCCAAACCGTTCCTGGAATCCTGGATCAAAGATCAGGTAGGCATTCCGGCGGTGTTACGCGCGCTTAAGGAAAAGGCCCCATTTTGGGCTGAGAAGTTGCCTGAACTGCCTGAATTGATTTATGACGGGCTCAAGCGTCATAAGTCATTGCAAAAAAGCGTGGATAAGCTGACTGTTGAGTTAAAAGGTCAGCATGTTAAGCAAGGACAAGCGCGGTTTTTATTCGGTATTGGAGCAACCTTGTTGCTCTGCGGAACTTTTTTATTATCATTGGGAAACGAGATGTCATCCATCCCTGCCTGGTTAATGGCTGCCGGCATTGTTAGCTGGATTGTCGGCTGGAAGCGGACAGCTTGATTATCTTGGGTTCGACGTCTACCCCAATCAACCCTAGGAAAGAGGTGAAATTATGGGCGGCATCAGTATATGGCAATTGTTAATCGTCGCGGTGATTGTGGTGTTGCTGTTTGGTACCAACAAGCTGCGTAGCATGGGGTCCGATTTGGGCGCATCCATCAAGGGTTTTAAAAAAGCGATGGGAGACGACGACAAACCCACCGCGCCACCCGCTGAGGAAAAAAACGCGGGGCAGGATGCCGATTTTGCGGCTAAAATCACCGCAGAAAAACCGCAGCAACCTGAACAGCCCCAGCCGGAAGAACCGGTAAATAAAGATAACAAGCGGGTATAAGCTGTGTTCGATATTGGATTTGGTGAACTGGCGCTGGTGTTTGTCATCGGCTTGGTGGTTCTTGGCCCCGAGCGTTTACCGGTGGCGGTGCGCACTGTGGTGGGGTGGGTTAAGGCACTGCGTGGGCTGGCGTTAACGGTGCAAAATGAAATCAGCCAGGAGCTTAAACTCCAGGAGCTTCAAGACAGCCTGAAAAAAGTCGAACAAGCCAGCAAGGATAACCTTTCCCCAGAGCTTAAAGCCTCCATGGAGGAACTACGCGAAGCGGCTGACTCCATGAAAAAGAGTTTCAACAGTAAAATGGTTCCGGACGCTCAGCCACCGCAAACAATCCATAATCCGCTGATGAACGATCTCGATGCGGTTCACGACGGTGTTACGCCGGCTGACGGTGCCAACCACGTTGACGCGCCGGCAATGGCACCATCTGAGCTCGCCAGCGCCACACCGGAATTGCCGTTGACAGCATCGCCCGCAGGCGATGAGCAGCATGAACCCCCCGTGACAACGAAACCGTCGCCCACCGGCGCCGAACAGCATGAACCACCCGTGACAACGAAACCAACGCTGGAGAAAACGGCGTCGGTGCCCACTCCTCCTTCACATAATGATCGCTAAAACATGGCCGTTGAAGATACCCAACCACTTATCAGCCATTTAATCGAGCTGCGTAAGCGATTATTAAACTGCATCGTCAGCGTTGTGGTAGTGTTTCTGGCGTTAGTGTATTTCGCCAATGATATCTACCAGATCGTGTCGGCACCGTTGATTAAACATTTGCCGGCCGGTGCCAGTATGATCGCCACCGATGTGGCATCCCCATTCTTTACACCCATTAAGTTAACCATCATCGTCTCGGTGTTTATATCGGCACCGTTGCTGTTATATCAAATCTGGGCATTTATCGCCCCGGCTTTGTATAAGCACGAGCGGCGGTTGATGATGCCGCTGTTGTTCTCCAGTACGCTGCTATTTTATGCAGGCATGGCTTTTGCGTATTTTATCGTATTTCCACTGGCTTTTACTTTTTTTACCCAGACCGCACCACGGGGCGTACAGATAGCCACTGATATAAACAACTATCTTGATTTTGTCATGGCACTATTTATGGCTTTTGGCGTGTCATTTCAGGTACCAATTGCCATAGTGTTGCTGTGTTGGACTGGGGTGGTGACGCCCGACGTACTGAAGAAAAAACGACCCTACGTGCTAGTGGGGACATTCGTGGTAGGCATGCTGCTTACGCCTCCGGACGTTTTTTCCCAGACGCTGTTGGCTATTCCTATGTACATGCTGTTTGAAATCGGACTGTTCTTCGCGCGTTTTTATGTCGGCAAAGGTCGTCGTAGCGAGGAAAATACGGATACGGACGATTCAGACGAGTCGGCAAGGACAGACGATCCCAAGGACTCCTAATAGTCCAAGGGTTTTGGTTCCCGTGATACTTGCCCAGGTAGTAACATATTCAGAGACTTGAACCACCGTTGGGTGGTCGAGCCGTTTTGCTAACGAATGCGTAACTTCTCAAAAAAGTGGTGCAGTGGCTGCATGATGATCATCGAAGAGGATAATAACCGACCTACAGGGTCGTGCTCAGGGTCTGCGTTAGTATTGAAACGAGAATTACTCTATTTTTTGAAACTGGCGATTGTGCAGACTTTGGCACACCTGTTTGTTAAGAAAATTAAGTAATAGCATCGAGCGGGCTTCACCGTCGGGTTCGGTATATATGGCTTCTATACCCTCGAATACACCGTTGGTAATGATGACCCGGTCGCCAATCTGCGGCGTTTGGGGATCGGTCACACCCTCATAGGTATGATCGCGAAGTTCATCGATAACCGCCGATGTTATGGTTACCGGCAGGTTGCCAAAACGAACGAAATGGCTGACCCCGCGCGTGGCGCTGATGGTGGTGGTATGGATGTGTTCAGGATCGAATTCGATAAAGAGATAATTGGGAAACAAGGGTTCAGTGATAGCAGCACGCTTGCCTCGGATGATTTTCTCCAGCGTGACCATGGGGCTAAGGCAGGCGACCGCCTGTCTTTCCAAATGTTCTTTAGCACGGATCATTTGACCCCGTTTACAATATAATAAATACCATGCTTCCATAATCTTAAATACCCATTTTACCGGTAAACCAGCATATCAAATGCCTTTAGGGATAAATAGCTGCTACCAGGTATTCTATAGGGGATGCTTTGCAAAAAAAACGGCAAATTTACAGTGAATTTTGACAAAAAGGCGGCATGGCTGGTAAACAGCCTTTATAATGTATTACTCACCAGGCACCTGACAACGCTATGAAATATCGAGACTTGCGCGATTTCCTTTCCTTGCTGGAGCAGCGAGGTGAATTAAAACGGATTACACTGCCCATCGATCCCTATTTGGAAATGACGGAAATCGCCGATCGCACTTTGCGTGCGGGTGGCCCGGCATTATTGTTTGAAAACCCTAAAGGTTATGCCATGCCGGTGTTATGCAATCTGTTCGGCACACCCGAACGGGTAGCCCTGGGCATGGGGCAGGAGAATGTTTCGGCTTTGCGGGAGGTCGGAAAACTTCTGGCTTTCCTGAAAGAACCTGAGCCGCCAAAAGGCTTTCGCGATCTGCTGGATAAGGTTCCCCAGTTCCGACAAGTATTGAATATGCCCACTAAACGGCTGCACTCAGCGCCCTGTCAGCAACAAATCTGGCAGGGGGACGATGTCGATCTTGGTCGCATTCCGATTATGCACTGCTGGCCAGGCGACGCTGCGCCGTTAATTACCTGGGGCCTTACGGTTACCCGCGGGCCGAGCAAAGAGCGGCAAAACCTAGGTATTTACCGCCAGCAGGTGCTCGGTAAAAATAAGGTTATCATGCGTTGGCTAGCGCATCGCGGTGGTGCACTGGATTACCAGGAGTGGTTATTGGCACATCCCGGCAAGCGGTTCCCGGTGGCGGTGGCCCTTGGTGCTGATCCGGCCACGATTCTCGGCGCCGTTACGCCGGTGCCGGACAGTTTGTCGGAATATGCTTTCGCCGGCCTGCTGCGAGGTTACAAAACCGAGGTAGTGAAATGCCTGTCCTGTGATCTTGAGGTTCCTGCCAGCGCCGAAATCGTTCTTGAGGGTTATATTGAGGCCGGCGAAACAGCGCTCGAAGGACCTTATGGCGATCATACTGGCTATTACAATGAGCAAGATCACTTCCCGGTGTTCACCATCACCCATATTACCCAGCGCCGGGATGCTATCTATCACTCCACTTATACCGGCCGGCCACCGGATGAACCGGCGGTTATGGGCTTAGCGCTTAATGAAGTCTTTGTGCCGATCTTGCAAAAGCAATTCCCGGAGATCGTTGATTTTTACCTGCCGCCAGAAGGCTGCTCTTATCGTCTGGCGGTGGTGACGATCAAAAAGCAGTACCCGGGTCATGCCAAACGGGTCATGATGGGAGTATGGTCTTTCTTGCGTCAATTCATGTATACCAAATTTATCATCGTATGCGATGATGATATTAATGCACGTGATTGGAAAGACGTCATTTGGGCCATCACTACCAGGATGGATCCCGTGCGCGATACGGTGCTTATGGAAAATACGCCGATAGACTATCTGGATTTTGCCTCACCGGTTTCCGGATTAGGCTCCAAAATGGGTATGGACGCCACCAATAAATGGCCAGGAGAAACACAGCGCGAGTGGGGTACCCCCATAGAAATGGATCAGGGCGTTCGCTCGCGTATAGATGATATCTGGGAAGATTTGGCCATATTAAAAGATAGTGGTAAGGGGCTGTGATCTCCCTGGCTCTCTATTCCGTTTTGCTTAACAGCCCGACAGAGGAAATGCATGACAACATTGACCTGTAAGGTCACTTCCGTAGATGCCATCACCGATACGGTATATCGGGTATGTTTGGTACCGGGAGCGGCTTTTAATTTTCGCGCCGGTCAGTATCTGATGGTAGTGATGGATGAGCGCGATAAGCGCCCCTTTTCCCTGGCGTCGACCCCAATGGAAAACCGTACTATTGAGCTGCATATCGGGGCTTCCGAGTTGAACCTTTATGCGATGGCGGTGATGGATCGCATCTTGAAAGATCATGAGATTACCGTTGATATTCCTTATGGCGAGGCTTGGTTACGTGAAGATACCGACCGGCCAATCATCCTGATTGCCGGTGGTACGGGTTTTTCCTACGCGCGCTCAATTCTGCTGACCGTCCTGGAGAAACAGCCAGAGCGTGAAGTGGCTATTTATTGGGGGGGTAGAGAGCTACAGCACCTTTATGATCTCTCTGAATTGGAAACCCTGACGTTGCAGTATCCGCATCTTAAAGTCGTACCGGTGGTCGAGCAACCCGATGATGTTTGGCAGGGCAGAACCGGCACGGTGCTGAGCGCGGTATTACAGGATTACGGTTCTTTAGAAAACTACGATATCTATATCGCTGGTCGTTTCGAAATGGCCAAAATCGCCCGCGAGCGCTTTTGCGCCGAGCGGGATGCCACCCCGGGCCGAATTTTCGGCGATGCTTTTGCCTTTATCTGAACCAGGCTCCAGGCCCCCCTGCGGTCAACGCAGGGCCAAATGATCCTTATTGACTACTGTTAAGCTGTTCCCGTCTGGGCGCTATGCTAAGATGGCGACAATTTAGTGGTATAAGTAAGGTCATTTTATGGACTCTTTTTCTACTCTTTATCAAGACCATCTCGCAACATTACAGCAGCGGACTCGCGAAATTCTCTCCCGGCATAAACTGGATGGGTTGTTGATTCACTCCGGCGAGCCGATTACGGCGTTCTTAGACGATTGTGATTATCCTTTTAAAGTTAGCCCTCAGTTCAAAGCCTGGCTACCGGTAACCAACGTACCGCACTGCTGGCTATGGGTAGATGGTATTAACAAGCCCAAACTCTGGTTTTATTCGCCAGTGGATTATTGGTATAGCGTTGAGCCAATGCCGGAGAGTTTCTGGACGCCCTTTGTCGATGTTATCGCGTTCAATCAACCCGATCATATTGACGGGTTATTGCCCTCAGCGCGTGAGCGGGTAGCCTATCTGGGTTCTGCCCCGGCACGGGCGAGAAGCCTCGGGCTGGCGACCGATCGGATCAATCCACAACCGGTGTTGGACTATCTGCATTTCCACCGCGCCTATAAGACCGATTATGAACTGACATGTATGCGGGAAGCGCAGAAAACTGCGGTATTGGGCCATCGAGCCGCGCATGAAGCGTTTCTCTCGGGCATGAGTGAATTTGATATCAATAACAGCTACCTTTCCGCCACCGGTCATCGTGATTTTGACGTACCCTATGGGAATATCATCGCGCTGAATGAACATGCCTCAGTATTACATTACACCAAGCTCGATCAGCAATTGCCCGAAAAGTCATACAGCTTTTTGATTGATGCCGGTACGGAATATAATGGCTACGCGGCAGATCTGACCCGTACTTATGCGGCGCGCCCGGATTCTGAATTTGCCGAATTGGTCGCTGCCATGAATACCGAACAACAGGCACTTATCGGCACCATCGAAACGGGTGTTAACTACATCGAGTATCATATTCAGATGCATAGGCGTATCGCCAAACTCTTGCACCAATACGACATCGTCACCGACCTCAGTGAGGAAGCTATGGTGGCTGAAAATATTACTGGCCCGTTCCTCCCTCATGGATTAGGTCATTCGCTTGGGCTACAGGTGCATGATGTCGGCGGGTTCTTGCAAGACGATTTCGGTGCCCACCTGGCGGCGCCTGCCCTCTATCCTTATCTGCGTTGTACACGTACCATGCAGCCGCGGATGGTGATGACCATCGAACCGGGACTCTATTTTATCGAGACCCTGCTGGCACCATGGCGCAACAGTTCTCAGAGTCGTCACTTTAACTGGCAACGTATCGAGATGTTCAAAAGGTATGGTGGCATCCGTATTGAAGATAATATTGTGATCCATGAAAAGCAGTTCGAGAACATGACCCGCGATCTGAAACTGGCATAATGCACGCCTATTTTGTCCCTGCGGCGCCGGTTACGGTGGCCGTTGAGATCAAAAAAAGCCGCTTTATTACATTATTGGAACCGTCTCCGGACATTGCCGCCGCCAAGGCCTATATCCAGCAAACCCGTACCCAACACCCTGGGGCCGCGCACTGCTGTTGGGCTTTTATTGCCGGCGCGCCATGGGACTCACAACAGTATGGTTTTTCGGATGACGGTGAACCTCCAGGCACGGCGGGCAAGCCGATGTTGGCGCATTTATCCGGCTCGGGTCTTGGGCACGTTGTTGCGGTGGTGGTCCGCTACTATGGTGGCGTAAAACTTGGAACCGGTGGGCTGGTTAAGGCCTACGGCGGCGGGGTGCAGCAAGCATTGAAGCTGCTTAACCGCGTAGAGAAGATTCCGCTATTGGAATTTATGGTGTCATGTCGATATGACCAGCAACCCGCGATAGAGGTTGTGATTAAACAGATGGAGGGCAGGATTGTACACGGCGATTATGGCGAATCCATTATACTGAAGGTGGCAATTCCTTTTAGCCGTGTTGTGCTGGCGGAAGAAAAGCTGCGTGCCATCAGTCGCGGCGCATTGCAATTAACGCCCGTGCCATAAATGTTCCATTCTTGGGCAAGTTAGATAACACATTAAGGATTGTGCTGAAATGCATTTTCGCGCCATTACCCGTATTGTCGGTCTGCTCGTCATGCTGTTCTCCGGGACCATGATTGTTCCTGGCCTGGTGGCGTTGATCTACCGGGATGGCGCTGGCAGCGCTTTTACACAGACATTCTTTTTCGCCCTATTAATTGGTTTGGTGCTTTGGTTGCCAAATCGCCAGCAGAAGAATGAGCTTAAGCCGCGAGAAGGCTTCTTGATTGTCGTTTTGTTCTGGACGGTGCTGGGAAGTGTTGGTGCATTGCCATTCCTGTTTGCCGAACGTCCTGATTTGCCGGTAACCGACGCCTTTTTTGAATCGTTTTCCGCCCTGACCACCACCGGTGCAACCACGCTGGTGGGGCTTGATAGCTTGCCGAAAGCCATCCTGTTTTATCGCCAAATGCTCCAATGGTTTGGTGGTATGGGGATCATCGTACTGGCGGTAGCCATTCTGCCTATTCTCGGGGTCGGTGGTATGCAACTTTATCGCGCCGAGATGCCCGGGCCGCTAAAAGATAACAAAATGCGCCCGCGTATTGCACAGACAGCGAAAACGCTGTGGTTGATTTATATTGGGCTGACCATCTTGTGCGCCTTGGCATTATGGGGCGCGGGTATGTCCGTTTTCGATGCCATTGGCCACAGTTTCTCAACGATTGCTTTGGGCGGTTTTTCTACCCATGATGCCAGTATCGGGTATTTTCACAGTCCAATGATCAATACGATTGTGGCGGTGTTCCTATTGATTTCCGGTTGCAATTATGGTTTGCATTTTGCCATGTTGAGCGGACGCAACCTGCGGGTCTATTGGCGTGATCCAGAGTTCCGGATGTTTATCACCGTACAATTTGTGCTGGTGTTGATTTGCACGTTGATCCTGTGGCGCCATGATGTCTATCAAAGTGGGTTGCAAACGCTGAATCATGCTTTTTTCCAGGTGGTCTCCATGGCCACTACTGCCGGTTTTGCCACCGACAGCATCTCCAAGTGGCCACTATTTTTGCCCCTATTGCTGCTATGCTCCGCATTTATCGGGGGTTGCGCCGGTTCCACCGGCGGCGGTCTGAAAGTTATCCGCATTTTACTGTTATACCTTCAGGGCTCCAGAGAGTTGAAACGGCTGGTTCATCCTAATGCTGTCTATACTATTAAACTCGGCAACCGGGCGCTGCCCGAGCGTATTGTGGAAGCAGTATGGGGATTCTTTTCCGCTTATGTATTAGTCTTTATCATCAGCATGCTGGCCATTATCGCCACCGGCGTTGATAACTTCTCCGCTTTTACCGCAGTTGCTGCGACCTTGAATAATCTTGGCCCTGGGTTGGGTGTGGTCGCAGAAAACTTCGCCGCCATGAATTCAGTGGCCAAATGGATACTGATCCTGACTATGCTGTTCGGGAGACTGGAAGTTTTTACCTTATTGGTTTTGTTCACGCCAACGTTCTGGCGCGAGTAAAATGGGATGCTTATGAAAACACTGATTCTTTATTCTAGCCGGGATGGACAAACGCGGAAAATTGCCCAATTTATCGCTGAGCAGCCTGACCTCTCCAGCGGCAGCAGTCATTGCGATGTGTTGGATTTGGCCGCAGCTGAACAGCTTGATTTACCGCGCTACGACCGGGTGCTAATAGGCGCATCAATCCGTTACGGCCATTTTGCCGCCGCACTACCTGTTTTTATCAAACGTCACCTGGTGTGGCTTAATTCGGTACCCAGCGGTTTTTTTTCGGTTAATCTGACGGCGCGCAAGGTGGGGAAACACACTCCACAAACCAATGTGTACACGCGTAAATTTCTTGCATCAAGTGCCTGGCGGCCCGATCGATGCGAGGTTTTCGCCGGCGCGCTACGCTATCCTCACTATGGCTGGCTTGATCGCGTCATGATCCAGTTGATCATGCGGATGACCGGCGGCGAAACCGATGCGACGAAAGACGTGGAGTATACCGATTGGCAACAGGTAAATAACTTTGCCAAGGATTTCGCCTCACTCACGGCTAAAACCACGGGAAATCGACCTGAATAGCTGCAGTTTGTTGAAAAAAAAACCAATCAAACCAAAATACGCAATTAGCCCTTGTCTCGCATCATTAATTCCCTATAATGCGCCTCCACTGACCGGGAACAAACGCTAACGCGACGCCA